>JACPMP010000085.1 GCA_016185915.1 Candidatus Woesearchaeota archaeon | reverse complement strand
GGACTTGTAATTCACGAAGGCAATAAGTACATTTTGAGAGTTGAAAATCTAAGAACTCTCATTGATGAAGTTGAAAAGGACATTAAAAGGGCTTGTGAAGACCTAAAGGAAATTGCTAAGGAGATTGATGAAAGGCTGGGATTGTAAGTGAATTTAGTTAGAAATAATTAAGCTTAGTCTTAAGGGCATGTTATACGCCCTTACGAAGTAAGGTGCAACGTGGTTGCTGAAAGCAAAGTTTTTTCGGGGCAAAGTAAGTAAAGTGCGAAGCACAATAACGATGCTATATAAAGGGGCAACGGAATTAATATCCTAACATTTTCAAATATTTCCTTAAGTCCTTATATTCCTTGTCTCTATCAAGAATGCAGAGCAATTTCACAAATGGTTTATCGACAAGATAAATTACTCTTTTTTCCCTATGCTGCTCTTCAAATCTTATTCTGAATAGAAAAAGATTGTAACCATGTATTCTCTTGTTGCGAAAAGGATTAACCTTTACTAATCTTAATCTGTTCTCAATAACTCTTTTAGTTTCATCACTAAGTTCGTCTATTTGTTGCAGAAAGAAATGAGATGGCTTGAGTTCATATTCCATCTTTTACCTTCGCTTTAGTTTCTTGAATAGTTGTTCCTCGGTGCCATAAAGATTTTTCTTTTCGCTAACTTCAACAAGTTTTCTGACTAAAGCTAGTTCCTCTTTTGAGATTTCTATCTTTTCAAAAAGTTTCTCTCTTATGGCTTCCTTGATGAATTCCTGTATGCTACTGAACCCATGCTCTTCTGCATAAGATTGTGCTGATACCAATACCTTTTCAGTTAACCTTACATTAATTTGTGTGTTCATGGTATCTATAGATACCAGTTGGTATATAAATGTTTCGGTTTGGAATTTTGAATTGATAGTCTGGCAAAGAAGGTTCGCCAAAAATTACTAAAATCGTGTGTTGCTGGATTTTAGGCAATATAGGCATGGGTTTGAGGATATTTTTTAACCAAAATTTTCCAAGCAAAAAATAAAATTATGATTAAATATATTATGTAAAATATTATTAATTGATAAATATAAAAGTATTTATGTAATTGGAAAATCATCATTAATATCGGAGGAGAAAACAGCAATAGAAATACATTCCAAGCATGATTTTTATTAATTGTGTAAACACACTTTTTATTATTAACTAATATTATTTCATCTTTCATTTTCTTATCTTATCCATTAGCACTTTATTCTCTTTATCTGTCATAGTTTCAATATTATTGTATAATCTAATATCATCAAAAGTCAAGCCCTTCCTTAAAAGGATTTTAACAAATTGCTTATTGGGAATAAATGTAAAATGTTCGACCAACCAATTATTTACTTTTAATTTTTTGATTTTGCTTTTTGAAAAACTAATCCAAATATTTATCTTTCCATCGTCATAAGTGTATGTCCTACCATTTTTGGTCTTAAAACCCAATAAGCTCATATATCTATATTGTTTTGTTTTTTTAAGTTTGTCAGGATCATTTATTATCTCCCTTACATTGTCGCCTCCTCCTAATTTTAACTGAAATTTTCTTAATACTCCATTGGATAGTATATAAAAAAACTTATCATTTCTCCAGAAAAACACCTTTATATCTGGATATTTTAAAATATCTTCAAATGATAAAGGTTTTGCTTTTTCTCTTAGTTTAGTATCTTTCAATTTTAAGATTTCTTCCCATTTTTTAATCTTATCTACATTGTTTTGACTTCTATAGAAATTTATTCTCTCCAAAATCTGTTTTTTACTATTTCTGATACTACAATATAGCATACTAAGTTTGTGGTATTCTTCATTGTTGCCCTTTTTACTTGCTTCTATTAATTTTTCCTTTAATTCTCTAATTGTCATTTTTTCTAACCACATATATCTCTTGATATTACCATCATAGTAGCTTTATTATATAGTACCAGTTCTCTTTTATAATTCTTACCCATCTTTAAAAGCTTTTCTTTAGACGATTTTGTTTTCTGTTGCCCCATTCTCGTCTTTGCCCCGAAAAAATTGTGTATAACCACAATCAAGCGATCCTTTTAACGTATTAGTTTATTAGGTATTTGAACGCGAGCATGCTCGAATGCGAAGCGTTCTCGCATGCATTTACCCCGCTCCTACTATTGCATTTTATTGCTTTAATTTATAGTGCATAAATATATAAGCGGGTTACCTTGATTTTGCTTACTGCCAAAGGTCGCTCTTATTTTTTGTTTGATTTTTATTGATTAATTGTTTAGTGTATTGTTGTGAATTGCTGATTTATTTTAAAATAATCTCTTTCTCCATTCTCAAATAGTAAATTATATAAACAAGTAATCAGAGTTTTCAGGTATGAAGAAAGGCGTATTATCATTTTTAATATTTCTTTTAATAATGCCAATAGCTTTTGCAGACATAACAATAAAGACAGAGCAGAATATATACAACTTAAGAAATGATATAAAAGCATCTGTATCTGTGTTGCAAAGCAACAACTTTGAAGGATTGTTTAAATTAACACTTTCATGTGGGAATTACAAACTGCAATACTTCTATTCCACACCAATCAGCTTGGAGGCAAATTTCAGGACAGCAATTGATATGAAGGACCCACTGAAAACAACATCTTCAATGCTTGGAAACTGCACTATTATAGGTGATTTGGTAACAAATGATAACTTAGTTATTGAAGAAGAGCAATCCAATAGTTTCAGCATTACAGACCAATTAACTGTGCTTCCTGTAAAAAACAAGATTGAATCATTGCCAGCAGAAGCAATACAAGTTACAGGCATTATAAATGAGGCATTTGGCAATAATGTTTTGAAGTCCTTAACAAAGATTATGCTGGACAATAATTCCTATACAATTGATGCTGTGGATGGAAGATTCAGCCTTGATTTGGAAATACCAAAAAACATCAAGTCAGGAAAACATACAATAGAGATAAGCGCTGTTGATTCAAAAAATAATGTTGGCAGCTCCTCAATCGAGCTTGAGATAACAGCAGTGCCGAGTTATATAAAAACAGATTTGAGCGGCAATAAATTGCTGCCGGGCTCAAAAATCGAGATTGTTGCTTCCTTATATGACCAAGCTGATGATTTGATAAATGCTTCCTTGGATTTGGAATTGGCATCGCCTGATGGAAACAAAGTTTTCAGAAAAATTGTGCAGAGCAATGAGAAAATAGATTATGAGTTTAGCCAGTACGCTGAGCCTGGGCTTTATGCTTTAGTAAGCACCTATAAAAATTTGCTGACACAGACTTCGATAAACATTACCGCAATCAGGGAAGTGAAGGTAATATACGAAAACGAGACTGTTTTTATCGAGAATGTTGGCAATGTTCCTTTCGAGGATGAATTAACCTTTATTCTTGAAAGTGAATCAAAAAAATATCCGATAACCAAAAAGATTAATGTTGAGCCAAGCAAAATACTAAGCCTTGATTTATCAAAAGAAGTGCCATTAGGCATTTATGATGTCATACTTTCAATAAAAAAAGGTCTTGCAGCAATCAAGGAAAAGATAAATGAAACATCACCTGATATAGCAGAATCAGCACAAGAAAGCTTGAGCAATTTGCTGCCAGAAGACAAAAATGTTTTGGCTGCCAATGTTACAATTC
>JACPMP010000084.1 GCA_016185915.1 Candidatus Woesearchaeota archaeon | reverse complement strand
TCTACAAAAAGACGTGGAATTCATAAAGCACGCTATTGCGGAAGATTTCGAACTTAGCAATGAAGCTAAAAAACAACTAGAGGAAGCCAGAAAGACTCCTAGAGCTGATTATATCAGCCAAAAGAATATTGAAAAAGAATTCTTAAGATGAGCTATTCTGTTGAGTGGCATCCAAAAACCAGAAAATTCTTGAGAAAATTGCCAAATGATATATCTGTGAGAATTGTTCTCAAAGCGAAAGAGGTTCAAGAAGCTCCCTTTCGTTATCTTGAACATTTCGAAGGAAAGGATTATTATAAGCTGAGAGTTGGCGATTATAGATTATTGATTGATGTTGATTTTAAGAATAAAGTTTTGTTAGTGCAAGTTATTGACCACAGAGGAAGGATTTATGATAGGTTTTAGTCGCTTTTTTGATATTTTTTTAAGATTGTCACCGAATTGCATGAATTACTGCGAAGCAGACAAAAAATAATAAAAATCCCCATACTTTTAAATATTGGTTAGTATAGTTACCTATATTATGAATTTAAATACAGCAACAAAAATATTAGGAGATTCATTGAAGTACGCTGAAAAAATATTCAAGTCAAAGCCTTACTTTTTTCTTAATGAACATGATTTTTTAGCTTTTTTATATTATGACTTGATAAAAAGGTTAGATGAGCAGGATGGAAACGTAATTCATACTACTTCTGTTCATTGTAAAGTGGGTGCATATTCAAATGGTAGCTATGACTTTCAACCAGACATAAGTATTTTTAACACTAAAAAATTTAAATATAACTGTAAAATTGACGGTAAAAAAAGAGATTTTTATTTTGATAATAGATTGATTGGAATTGAAATAAAACATTGTTTGAATAATACAGAAGGTAAGGTCATTAAGAAGATAAAAGATGATTATGATAAATTAAAGAAAAAAAAGGAAGGGGGTGCATATTTAGTGATGTTTGATAATAATTCTCGTTTAGACGAAACTAGATTAATTCAACTTCAAAAAAATCATCATAAATTAAGTATTAAAATTGTGTATATTAGTCAAAAGAAAGAAATGATATGTGTTATGAACAGTAAGTTATGTGACTTGTATGATTAGGGGCTTTTTATTCGTTCTCAAATCTCAAAATTGAAATAAACATCTTTTAAGCGTGGCTTTGTTCATTTAACCACTTGCTGACACACCATAATCTAAACATTTAAAAATACCCTAAAAATTCTTTTGAATTAATTTATTATAAGAAATCTAATTGAGGTTTATTAAAATGTCAGAAAAAATGGTTGATAAGGTTATGCGTATAACGCAGAAGCCAGACCATATTAGAAATATCGCAATCTGCGCGCATATTGACCACGGGAAGACCACATTTAGCGACAATCTTCTTGCAGGAGCCGGCATGATGTCAAAGGAAGACGCTGGAAAGGCGTTAAAGCTTGATTTCCACGCAGACGAGCAGGAAAGAGGCATAACAATTGACACAGCAGCTGTTTCCATGGTTCACAACTACGAAAATGATGAATACTTGATTAATCTTCTTGACACTCCTGGACATGTTGACTTCGGAGGAGAAGTTACAAGGGCAATGCGAGCAGCAGATGGCGCTATAGTTCTTGTTGATTGCGTTGAAGGAATTATGCCGCAGACAGAAACTGTTCTTAGGCAAGCATTAAGGGAGTTAGTAAAGCCAGTGCTGTTCATTAACAAAGTTGACAGATTAATCAAGGAATTGCAATTGACTCCTGAAAAGATGCAGGAAAGATTCGTGAAAATAATCACAAATGTGAATAAGCTTATTATGGATATTGCGCCAAAAGGCTATGGAGAAAGATGGCAGGTTAATGTGCAAGATGGCTCTGTATGCTTTGGCAGTGCATTCCATAAGTGGGCGTTATCAATTGCTTATATGCAGAAAAAGAGTATCACGTTCAAAGATGTGATTGAAGCATACAAACAGGAAGGAAAATATCAAGAATTGGCTGACAAAGCTCCTTTGCACGAAGTTGTATTAGATATGGTGGTAAGGCATTTGCCAAATCCATTGGTGGCGCAGCCATATAGAATTCCAAGAATATGGCGGGGTGAAATTGAGGGTGAGGAAGGCCAAGGGCTTATAAAATGCGATCCAAATGCAGGAGTATTTTTTGTAATTACAAAAATTGTTATTGACCCGCAAGCTGGTGAAATCTCAGCCGGAAGATTATTTTCCGGGACAATGAAAAAAGGAGTTGATGTTTATCTTAACAGAATGAAGCAAAATTCCAGAGTTCAGCAGGTTTTTATTTACAATGGAGCAAAGAGGGAAATTGTTGATAATGTTCCTGCTGGCAACATAATCGGTGTTGCTGGCATTAAGTCTTATGTTGGCGAAACTATAACAGAGCATCCAACAGAGCCATTTGAGCAAATAACCCATATATTTGAGCCAGTTGTTACAAAGGCAATTGAAGCAAAGAAGCCAAGTGATTTGCCAAAATTAATTGAAGTTTTAAGAATGGTTGGCAAAGAAGACCCAACTGTAAAGATTGAGATTAATGAAGAAACAGGCGAGCATTTAATGCACGGCATGGGCGAGCTTCATCTTGAGGTCATAGAAAACAGGATAAAGACAGAGAAGTTTGTTGAAGTGCAAACATCTGAGCCTATTGTTGTTTACAGAGAATGCATTACAAAAAAGTCTCCTGAGGTGATGGGCAAAACCCCAAACAAGCACAATCATCTGTTCTTTGTTGTTGAGCCACTGGAGGATTCAATATACCAAGCCGTTAAGTCAGGAAAAATTCCTGAGATGAGGGTTAAGAAAAAAGAGCTTGAGTTGAGAGATGCTTTTGTTGAAGCTGGAATGGACTCAAAGGATGCTGTTAAAGTTAAGGATATTTTCAAAGGCAATATTTTTATTGACTTGACAAGAGGACAGGTTCATCTTGGAGAGGTAATTGAAATGATAATGGATATGTTTGAAGATGTTATGGGCGCTGGACCTTTAGCAAAAGAGCCATGCACAAAAGTCAAAGTAATATTGACAGACATGAAACTGCATGAAGATGCTATTCACAGAGGGCCTGCCCAGATTTATCCTGCTGTTAGGGAAGGAATCAGAGGAGCTATGATGCAGGCATATCCTATTATGCTGGAGCCATTGCAAATTTTGCAGATTGAAGCTCCTGCTGACTACCTTGGTGATTTATCAAAGCTAATCAGCAACAAAAGAGGGCAATTGCTTGATGTAGTGCAGGAGGGAAACACTATAACAGTCAAAGCAAAAATGCCTGTTGGCGAAATGTTCGGCTGGAGCTCTGACTTGAGAAGCGCAACTGGCGGGAGAGGAAGCTCTTCTGTAGTTGACCAGTTGTTTGAAAGAATGCCAGAAGAATTGCAGGGAAAAGTTATAAAACAAATAAGGGATAGAAAGGGGCTTACTGAGGCGATGGTTGGGGCTTAAGGTTAAATATTTTTAAATAGAACTATCATTCTCTATAAAGAAATGCAGATTGGTACTAATTCATTTAAAATTGAAGATGTATTGGAAATACCTAATAGTTTAGAAAATATTGTAAAGACAGAAGCATATAAATGGGTTGGTAGAGTTTATAATATCCATTTTGAGGGTGCTTCCATACATGGTAATGCCACTCTAGCAAGGTACTCAAGATCAAAAGCAAGTTTTCATATTGGATTGTGGCCCCCAAGAATTATGATTGGATGGAAATTGGATTATAGAGTAACTGACGGTACTAGGTCTACTTATTTAATTGAGTTTGGCAAAAAGGTGACTAGGCATTCTGGCTATAAGCGTGATTTGGTTGGTAGATTAGCAAATAACAGATTAAGTATACCAGATGAGACTTTGGATGCAGTGTTTGGCCAAATTGATAAAGAGTTAATTAAACTATATAGGAAAGTTTTTCCGGAAGCAAACCAAACGATAAAGATAGCATCTTCACATGGTAGTACTGATGAAGGAACACTGCAGAGCATAGAAGGAACTGTAATAGAAGTTTCGCAGACCTTTTTGCAACCATCTGAGAAAGCAGTTACTCTTTATAGAATTCAAAGTGATGATACAATTGAATATAATGTAGGTCTATCAGGACATTATGATAACATAAACGAAGGAGATAGGATTAGAGTAAGATTTGATAGAAATAACATTATAGGTACAACTAGTCTGGACGATGTTTTAGAAGTGATTCAACATCAATTTGAAGTCATTCCTACTACAATTAATTGGTACAAAGTGGTGGGTTATACAAGAATAAATTAAGTTATTCACAACAATTTCAAAAACTCTTCTTTTGTCAAACTACTTTGAGAAATTATGCTTAATAATGTCCCTTTAGCTATTTCATCATGCTTTGGAACAACAACTGTCAATTTTTTATTTTCAACCAATTTTACTAAAATTATATGACTTCCTGATTGTCGTGTAATTTTAAATCCTATTGAGCTTAATGCCTTGATAACTTCTCTTGCAGAAATAATCGGCAGTTTCATCACACTTATAAAAACAATCTTGTTGCCATAGGAGGCAATAACCCTTCACTCTTAAGTATTTCTTTAGGGTTCTCTTCCAAATACAACTTTATGGCATCTTTAATGTTTTCCATAGCTTCCTCTACTGTTTTACCTTGACTGACTATGCCTAAGTTTAGGCAATGAGCTACAAAAATCTTTTTTTTATTCATGTACTCTTCATTTATTACAATATCAAATGCTTTTGACATGATTTAATTAAATATTACCTTATATTTAAAACTTCCTCAAATTTTCTGAATAAATTTCAAAAACTTCTCACCCTTCCTTTTATTTTTAACAAAATTCCTATTATCCCATTTTATTAATTGTTCAATATAACCTTCATCAGCAGCAAAGTCTTTATCAGCAATTATTGTTTCCAATCTTTCATCACTAATTATTTCAAGCACTATTCTTCTTTTTGTTACTCCAATTATTCCAGCTATTCTGAAGATTTTTCTTGAAGTGTTAAGTAATTTTTCCCCAGCATCAAGATTCCTACAAGCCACATGAAGAATTATGGGCTGTTGTTTAAAGTATATTTGATTTTTTATTTTTTTATTAATGGTGTTTAATTTTTTTATTGAATTATTTTTATTAATGTAATTTTCCAATGATTTTTTTATTTCTTTAAGATTTACCTTATCATGTTTACTGAAAACCCAGTTGCATTCATTTTTCTTTTTTGATTTCATCTCCAACAAGACAATCCTTCCAGAGCAACTGCTTGTTGTGTAATAATCCTTTTTAGAATTGATTTCATTGATAATTTTAACTGCATCTTTATCTATATGTCCCTTTTTGCTTTTGTCCTTTTTTCTGAGAAAATCTGATTTTTCTTTGGCAAAATGATTGAACATAAGTAAAATAAATAAAAAGAATATTTTAAATTTATCTCTGCTGCCCTGTTATTGACAACAAGCTTCCACTTCCCAATGCAAGAGGCATTTTGCCATCCCATCTTTGGATTGTCAAGTAATCAATGTACCTTAAACTTTTTGATAATTCTTCATTAACTATTCTTATTGCTTCTGCCTCACCTTTTGCTTGTGTTATCTTTTGCTGTGCTTGGAACTCCACAACTTTTAAGTTGTTCTGCTCTTTTAAGGCATTTTGCTCAGCAGTCACTTTTGCTTCAATAGCTTTGTTGAATTCAGCACTGAAATCAAAGTTGGTTATTGACAAGTCATC
>JACPMP010000083.1 GCA_016185915.1 Candidatus Woesearchaeota archaeon | reverse complement strand
AAGTTTTAGCATTTTTTTGAATTCTTTTAATAACGGCAAATTTAAAGAAGAAGAGGTTTTTGAAAAGCTTGTATTGAGCTGTTTAATTGGCTTATATAAATTCAATGAATTCAAAACAAAAGACAGAGAAAAAATAAAACACATAAAACAAATAACAATAATAACAAATTCTAATAACACTTTTGAAAATGAAATAAAATATGCTTCTGTAGTTGCTGATGCTGTCACTAAAACAAGAGATTTGGTTAATACCCCCCCAAATATTGCAACTCCTGAACATGTTGCAGTTTATGCAAAAGAGCTTGCTAAAAAATCAAACCTAAAATGTACGGTGTTTGATGAAAAACAAATTGAGAAAATGAAAATGGGCTGCTTCATGGGAGTTGCGCAAGGAAGCACAAACAAGCCAAGATTGGTTATTCTTGAATATTGTGGAAATGATAAAAAACAAAAGCCAATTGCAATAGTTGGAAAAGGGGTTACATTTGACAGCGGCGGACTCAACTTAAAACCTTATCCTTTTATTTTGAACATGAAAGATGATAAAGGAGGGGCAATTGCTGCTATGCATGTGATTGAAGCTTGTGCCAAATTAAAGCTGCCAGTTAATCTTGTTGTTGTGACTCCGCTTTGTGAGAACATGCCAAGCAGTACTTCTTTCAGGCCAGATGATATATTGAATACCTATAATGGAATGACTGTTGAGATAAAAAACACTGATGCAGAAGGCCGCTTAATTTTAGCTGATGCATTAAGCTATGCTGCTGGGCTTAAGCCAAAAGCAATTATAGACATTGCCACTCTGACAGGAGCCAGTTTAATTGCCCTTGGATATATTGGGACTCCTTTTTTAAGCACAGATGAGAAGCTGAGCGAAAAAATCAAGTCTGCTTCTAAAAAAAGCCTTGAAAAGGTTTGGGAATTTCCGCTATGGTCGGAGTACGAAGAAAATATTAAGAGTGATGTTGCTGACTTAAAGCATATAAGCGAAGATGGAGATGCAGGAGTTATAATAGGAGCAACATTTCTTAAGAATTTTGTAGGGGACGTTCCATGGGCACATATTGATATTGGCACAACTGTGTGGTCAAAGGTTGATAAAGGAGTATTGACAAAAGGCGCAACCGGTGCAACTGTAAGGCTGTTGATGGAAATGTTGAGAGAGTGGAAATAAAGTTGATGTTCTTTCTGTCAGAATTAGATTAGTTAACGACATGAGTAATAGCTTTTTTGTTTTATTTAATTTTTGTACAATACGTGCCTTCGGCACACAATATTGTGCTCGGCGTAACTTGACTGCCACTAAGTTACGCCGAGCCTATTTATTCATTATATTGAATAAATTTCGAGGCGAAAATTGGTAAATGGTGAGCGAGGTTTGCCGAGCTCACCTCGCATGTCACTGGCAGAAGAATTTTCGCCGAGACTAAATATTGTGATTTGCTCTGCAAATCACGGATTGAAATTTGTCCGATAATCAATGTCGCTGACTAAATTTTAGTTAAATATAAATATAGGTATGCTCAAGAATATAAAAAAAGATGGTTAAAGTAAAGAAATTTTTATCCATATTTGTAGTTGTTTTTCTAATTCTAAGTAATATTGCTTTTGCTCAGTACACTAATTCTTTGAATCCAAGTTCCTATGAAGGCAGGCCTATAGATCCTTCCAAGGAAGGGAAAGAATACAACAGAGAAGGCAATGTGATTGTTTATCCAGCTCAAATTAGCTCTAAAGAAAAAGAAATGATGGAGCGTGTTGCGAGAGGCGAGTTAAGCGAAGAGGAAATGCGGGGCTTTGCAAAGGCAAAGATGGGCGACAGATTTTCTGAGGAAGAATTTGAGAGTGGCATGATGGAATTCAAGGATAGAATGAACAGAAAAGAGGCATTTTCTTATGAGCATGAGGGCTATGAGCCGCGTTATTATGTTGGACCTTCGTTTGAGGGCTATTCAAAAGAGCATATGGTATATGCACTGGTTTTTGAGCATATTGGAGACGAAATTGATCCAAGGGAAATTAAGGAAAATTGCAATGAGCCTGAAAAGATTGCTGACAAAGTAATAAGCAAGCTAAAGGAAAAAGTTGGGGATTTGCAAAAATTGTGCAGCCAAGCAGAAGAGCAAGAATCAAAATGCAATGAAATGTCTAAGAAAACTTGCTCTCAAATCGGCACTGCATTTGTCAGGGAAGATGCAAGTGAAATAGAAAAAATACAATCAGTTGCATTTTCCTGCCCGGTAAATAAAGATGCTATAGTAGAGGCATGCAAGAAAAGAAGCAAGTTTCATATGGAACAGCGACTGCAAAATCTTGATGAATCATGCAAACAAAGATTTGATTTTGAAGGGGAAAGATTGGTTAGGGAATGCGAGAGGTTCAAGCAACATCAGCTTTGTGATAAGGAGAAATATATAAAACAATGTACGGATAATTTTGGAGTTAAAAGAGAGGATTTTGATGAAAGTGGTAAGAGAAAGCCAATATGCCCAAAATATCCTGTTCCAGATTGCGGTGCAGGTTCAATGCCCCAAACAAAGATTGATACAAATGGGTGTGAATATCATTATTGCCAAGCAGTACAACAAAAAACAGAGTGTGGCATTTCTGATTGCGGGCCTGCGTTAGGCATGCCGAACTACCTCTGCTCAGATGGAAAAACAACAGCTGGTCCTACAGGAAGATGCCTGCGCCATGCAGATGGCAGATGTGGATGGGAAATTGTTAATTGTCCAACAACTACAACATGTCCACACGTTGCAATGCCAATGTGTGCAGTAGGCACAACTGTTGAAAAGAGAACAGATGAAAAAGGATGCATTCAGTATTATTGTGCAGCAATACCGTGCCCATCAGTTCAAAAGCTTGCATGCAAAACTGACGAAACCTTACAAACTTATTACGACAACAGAGGATGCGTAACAAGCTACCAATGCATAAAACATGAAATACAATGTCCCGAAGTGGCAAGAGCAACTTGTGCTGAGGGGCAAAATTTGATAACAAGATATGATGACAGAAGATGTGTTGTTGGATACGAATGTATTAGCGTAACAACTACAGCAACAGCACCAACAACTCAAACTTCAGAGCAACAAACAACTACAACAACATCACAAACAAGCACATCAACGACACAACCAACCGAAACTACTGCTACTTCAACTGGCACTACAACAGGAACATCTACTTCAACAAATTCTGGAGCAACAGCATCAGCTAGTACAACAGTCACGGGGCAAGTTGTCTTAAACACTTATGAAGACTTCTCAAGGCACTGTGAAAATAATTGGAGGGAGCAAGAAAGAATATGCCAAAACACGCCAAATGTTTGTGACAAAAGTGATTTTATTGAGAAATGCAAAGAGCAAGAAAGGAAGGGGTATTCAGATTTTATATCAAGGATGGAGGGAAATTGCGAAACCCAGACAATATCTGAGGTAAAGTCTGCTGAGCAAAGATGCAGCAGAATAGATGAAGACAGAAAACGCTGCTCAGAGGATAGCTCGAAACGATGCGAGCATATGAAGGGAATAGCGCAACAATGCAAAGATTTAATGACAGAAGAAAAATTAAGGAATTTCATCATTGGAGAGGCAAAGAAGAGGTGCAAATTTACTGAGATAATGCAAAACGAAAATGATGTCAGAAAGGCAGAAAAAGCAGAGATTGTATTTGCAGTTTTAAATACAGCAACTAAAGATGATTTTGAGAAATTAGGGCTATTTGTTGATAATCTTCATGAAGACTTGAAATTACAAGACACAACAGTCTATAAGGGAACAATCGAACCTAATAGATTTAGGGACATAAAGCTGCTGCCATTTGTTGTAAATGCAAAGCTCAGCGCTGTTCCAAGTGCTGAAAGGGCAAAGGAGGTAAAGGCAAGAATTGTGGCAGGACAAAAAGCTGAAGAAGCTGCAAGCAAACTAGTTTCATTAAGAGACTCTGATGTGCCAAGTGAGTACCTCTACATTATTGAGGATAAAGCAAGTGATGTACTTAATGTTTCAAACAAATTAGACGAAATAGAAAAGAAAGAAGAACAGAAAGGAATTGGCTACAAAGTAAGGCTATTTCTGGGTTTAGCAAAAAGAGCTGAGCAAGAAGAAATCAAGCAATTAGAAGAAAGTAAAGAAAAGTTAAAGAAATCAATAGAGACATTGGCAAAGCTTAGTGATGAAGTTCCAAGCGATGTTGCAAAATCAATATTAAAAGAACAGGTTGGAAATTTGAAGAATCAGCAAGAAGATATTGAAGTTCTAATTGAGACAAAGGAAAAGAAATCTAAGGGGTTGCTGGGGATATTTGGTTAGTTTCAAAGACATTTTTTGGACTCGTAATAATTTTGCTTATTGTCGGATTTTTTCTCGGAAAAAGTTTGTTTAATCTATGAAGATTAGACTAAAGGCAATAAGTCCAATGGCACAGTATTCAATCGTAGCATTAGACGAATTTTAAACAAAAATTTAAAAAGGTTTATTATAACAGCGTATTACACAGACAGAATCAAAGAGGGAAAGCAATTTTATAAGGCAAAATGAAAAAGATTAGAGTATTTTTTGACAAGGAAGGGAACACATTGGACGTGTGGTTTGAAAAACCAAGAAAAGTAATTAGCGAAGAAACTGGAGAAGAAGTTATACTAAAAAAAGACCCAAAAACAAAGAAAGTTATTGGCTTTGAAAAATTAAACTTTATTTCTGGCAAAGCAAAAATTGAAGATTTGCCTGTTGAAGTTGTTGTGAGTTAAAAGCGATAAGTCCAATGGCACAAGAATTAAAGTTAATTGGGCGAAGTTTTTTAGAAAAACTAAGGACTCAAAAAGTTAATCGGTTTTTCTCCCCATCTATGTATCAATAAATCTGTTAGTTCTCTTCTTTGTGTAGTATCTGTTATCAGTCTAACTGTTGTTACAGGAACAGAATCTTCTTGTGGTTGCATATACCCACCTTCTTCAATAAAACCTACAATTAAAGCCGTTGGTCCTGCACCCTTTCCTCTTTCTCCTGGAAAATGCCTTACCAATACTTCTCCTCCAGCGTATGATATTCTTTCAACTGTTATACCCGGTCCCCCCGTATGATAATATTTTTGTGTTACCATTTCAATCAACTTCCTGAGTAAAGACGCCTTATATTTAAATTTTTCGTTTTTATCATATTAAAGTAGTGAAATCTGTATCGGGCGGACTTAAATGTGGGCTGGATTGATTTTTTTATTTTTATTGAATTTTTCGTTAATGGATTTTAGTCAAATGAGTAAAATCATAAACTTATTCTCTAAGTCACTGGACTTATCTACACAAAATATATAACAATGCGATTCTAACTAAACCTTCTGTGGTAATTTCCTCTTCTTTCGCCAGAATGCGGGCTTTCTCTTCTTTCTTCTCTTGAATGATAAGGATTTTTCTGCTCTCCATACCTATGTGTTGGACGGCTTGGATACCCTCTTCTT
>JACPMP010000086.1 GCA_016185915.1 Candidatus Woesearchaeota archaeon | reverse complement strand
ATCCCCATAAGCTTGTTACAGGCAGAAAGGATAATTTTCATACTTTAAGGCAGTACAAAGGCGTCTGCGGCTTTTGCAATATTTTTGAGTCAGAATATGATGTGTTTGGGGCAGGGCATGCATCAACTGCAGTATCAGCAGCACTTGGCATAGCAAAAGCAAGAGATTTCAAAGGAGAAAAACACAAGGTTGTTGCTCTTGTAGGTGATGGTGCCATCACAGCTGGCTTAGCTTTTGAGGGCTTAAACAATTCAGGGGCTTCTAAGACAGACATTTTGATTATTTTAAATGATAACAGGATGAGCATTTCTCCAAATGTTGGTGCTATATCTAATTATCTGAACAAAATGGTTTTGCATCATGGGTATTTTGAATTGAGTTTCTTGAAGAAAATAGGCATTGGAGAAGAGGGCGTAAGCAAGTTAGGCAAAGTAGAAGAAAGATTAAGGACAATAGCAACCCAAGGGCTTTTTTTTGAGGCAATGGGATTCCAATATTTTGGCCCTATAGACGGTCACAATTTTGATGAGCTTTTACCTGCATTGCAGAATGTTAAGGATTTAAAAGGGCCTGTTTTGTTGCATGTGAAAACAGAGAAAGGAAAAGGGTATGCATTTGCAGAAAAGGACATAGACAAATTTCATGGTATGTCACCATTCGACCCTGTAAATGGGCAGAAATATGTGGCAACAACTAATTTAACTTATACGGATGCGTTTGCCAATGCGTTAATAAGAATTGCTGAAGAAGACAAAAGAATTGTTGCAATTACAGCTGCGATGAAAGGTGGCACTGGATTGAATAAATTTGAGAAGCATTTTCCTGACAGAACAATTGATGTTGGAATTGCAGAGCAGCATGCAGTGACTTTTGCAGCCGGGCTTGCGATTTCTGGAATGAAGCCAGTTTGCGCAATTTACTCAACTTTTTTGCAAAGAGCTTATGACCAGATTATTCATGATGTATGCTTGCAGAATCTTGGAGTTATATTTGCATTGGACAGGGCAGGATTAGTTGGAGATGATGGACCAACGCATAACGGGCCGTTTGACATTGCTTATTTTAGGGCCATTCCGAATGTAACAATCATGATTCCAAAAAATGAAAATGAATTGCAGCACATGCTTTACACAGCGACTTTAATTGAAGGACCGTGCGCTTTAAGATACCCGAGAGGCGGCGGAATAGGTGTTGGTTTAGATGCAGAATTCAAAAAACTTGAGATTGGAAAAGGAGAAGTGTTGAGGGAAGGAAATGATTTGCTGATTCTTGGAGTCGGGCCTATTTTATATGATGTAATCCATGCTGTTGAAGAATTAAAAGTTGATGCCGCAATTATTAATGCAAGATTTGCCAAGCCGATTGATGAAGATTTGATTTTAAAATACGCAAGGAAAATAAAAAATATAATCACGCTTGAGGAAGGAACTGTGAATGGGGGCTTTGGTTCTGCTGTTTTAGAATTAATTGAGGATAAAGGAATAAAGGCAAATGTAAAAAGAATAGGCATTCCTGACAAATTTATAGAGCATGGCAAGCCAGACATTCAGAAGAAATTGGCTGGAATTGATAAGGAAAGTATAAAGAAAATAATTATGGAAATATTAAGTGAGAAATAAAAGAATTAATTTTTCAGATTTTTTAATTGTTGGAAATTCCCCGCCGCTTGCGGCGAATGGGTTTATCAAACCAATCAACCAAAACATTAATGGGAATTTACAACATTAAAAATACCCCGCCCCTTGGGGCGATTGGGATTTTTATTTGTTTTTTATATTTTTTAAATTATTAATGATTTTAATATTAATGTTCAATTATTTAATGCGTTGGGAAAGAAACTAAAATAAATGCACTAAATTAACATTGCAATAAACATTAAATAAACTAATAACGAAAAAATAATTTAATCCGCTTCGCAAAATCTAGGCTCGCGCATTAGCTCGCCTATTTATTGTAAAAAAACTCAAAATAAAATGTCAAGACGAAAATCAAGGAAAATAAAAGTTGGTAAGTTGTATATTGGAGGAGATGCACCTATATCAATTCAATCAATGACCGCAACAGATACAACTAATATAAAGGCAACAATTGAGCAGATTCATGGTTTGGAAGAAACCGGTTGTGATATTGTAAGAGTTTCTGCTCCTACAATGGATGCTGCAAAGGCATTGAAGGAAATAAAAGAAAATATTAGCATTCCTCTTGTTGTTGACATTCATTTTGATTATAGGATTGCACTTGAAGCTGTAAAATATGTTGATAAATTAAGGATTAACCCTGGCAATATAGGAAATCCTGACAAGGTTAAGATGGTTGTTAATTCTTGCAAAGATTATGGTGTGCCGATGAGAATTGGGGTTAACCTCGGCTCTCTTGAAAGAGATTTGTTTGAAAAATACGGCTATGCGGCAGAGGCAATGGTTGAAAGCGCAATGCGTCATGTAAAAATTCTGGAGGATTTGGATTTTTATGACACAATTGTTTCATTGAAAGCAAGCGATGTTCCTCGAATGGTGCAGGCATACCGATTGTTTGCTGAGAAAACTGATTATCCTTTGCATCTTGGTGTCACAGAAGCTGGCTCAAAAATTCCCGGAACTGTGAAGTCAGCGATGGGAATTGGAATGTTGTTGTCTGAGGGAATAGGCGATACCATAAGAATTTCATTGTCAGAAGACCCTAAAGAAGAAGTCAAAGTTGGCAAATACATTTTGAGGGCATTAGGATTGAGAAATGACGGAGTTCAAGTTACAAGCTGTCCAACGTGCGCAAGAACAGAGGTTGATGTCATAAAATTTGTTGAGCAGCTTGAAAGTGCAACAGAGAAAATAAAAAAACCAATCAGAGTTGCTGTCATGGGCTGTGCAGTCAATGGGCCCGGGGAAAGCAAAAAAGCCGATATTGGAATTGTTGGAGCGCCTGGAAATCATTTGTTGTATAAAGAAGGAAAAATTGTGAAAAGGATTAATGATAATGAGATTTATGATGTGCTGTTGAAGGAGATTAATGAAATTGCTCAGAATGGAAGTTAGAAGATGAATAAATTATTCAAATTAATTCTTTTGATTGGAGTTTTTCAATTTTTTATGAATATTGTTTTAGCTTCTTCAGATTGTCCATTTACAATTCAAGATGCAAAAGCAAGAATGGATACTTGTGGAATAATAAATATTACAAAAGATTATCCATTGGAAATAACCTTTACTGAATGTAAAATAATAAAAGTAGATTTCTATCTTTATAACAAAAATGATGGAAGTACATTAGATTATATCCCACCATTTGGGTGTCATATATTAAACAATAGTCTTATGTGTAACGATAATTATATATCCTTTGGAAGCTATCTTAAACCTAATATAACCTATATCCCAAATGTGGAATGTGATTCTAAAGTTATTTCATATAGACCCCAAATTATAGTATCTGATAAAATTTTTTTAGAGGAAATAACTCCTCCTTTAATACCACCTACTAAAAACAGTATAGATGGAGATAAAAATCAAACACCTAAAAATGAAACTACTTCAACAACAACTAACGATCCAATTATTAAAACAATTTGGGAAAAAATGATTGAAATTATAATTAATAAGATTGCTTATGTATTTATAGCCTCAATTATTCTGATGATATTAATTATTTTTGTAGGTCCTAAAAAGACTAAAGAAATATTTAATGAAACTAATTTTGTAAAGAAATCAAAAAAATATTGGAAAATTATTAAAGGGAAAAAATAAAATCTTTTCAATCCCTACACAACCATTTTCCTCCTCTCATCCAACCTCTCAATAACCAAAGTGTCAAAAACCGAAACTTTTATAAATATGTTTATACCCACGTTTAAACATGGAAACAGTATCAAAATTAAGGAAATGGGGCAATTCGTTTGGAGTTTTAGTGCCAAAAGAGCTTGTTAAAAAGGAAAACTTCAGGCTGAATGAAGAAGTAGTTATAAAACTTGAAAAGAAAAATGACCTAATGCAATTATTTGGGTTATGCAAGTTTAAGAAATCAACAAGGCAGTTAATGAAGGACATAAGGGAAGGATATGACGAATAAGATATTCTATGATAGCTATGCTATATTGGAGTTTTTAGATGGAAATGATTCCTTTAAAATATATTTTTCTGAATATGGCGGCATCACCACTTTATATAATCTGATGGAAGTTTATTACATAACACTACGAGACCAAGGAGAAGATAAGGCGCATAAAGTTTTGGAACTGCTTAGGCCAATTATAATTTATCCTACTATTGAAGATGTGGAAGAATCCATGAAATTTAAACTAGAAAATAAGCATAAAAAATTTTCATATACGGACTGCTTGGGTTACGTTCTTGCGAGAAGAAATAAAATCAGGTTTTTGACTGGTGATGAGGGATTTAAAAATTTTCCAAATGTTGAGTTTGTCAAATGAACAATATAAAAACCAAGAAGAATAATCCAATAAACGAAAAAATGTTTTGCGCCTTAGCAAGTGAAAAATCTTTGGCTAAAAATTGGAGCAGCAAGGAAGATGAGGAAGCATGGAAAAACTTGTAAAAGGCGATGTTGTTGTTATGTCATTTCCTTTTTCTGATTTAAGTACATAAAAAAATAAATCAAATTATTGATGCAATATATAAAATAATTCAAAATTAATGTTTCACAACCGCTAATCAGAATTATTTTTCTGCAGCTTTTCAGTATATCTGCACTTAGGATACCTATTGCAGCCATAAAATTTGCCGTAAATGCTGCTCCTCAATACAATATCACCTTCTTTGCATAAAGGACATTTTCTTTTAACTTCGCCTTTAGCGATTGCCTTTGCTTGCCTGCCAGCTTCTCCTTCAACATTTTTGCTTGGGCATTTTGGATTTAAGCAGAACTCCAATGGCTGCTTGGCTTTTTTTATTGCCAAAACCTTAGGAAAGCCGCAAACCTCGCAATCCTTCTTAGCAGATTTTATAAACGCATTTTTAGGAAGTGAAAAAATTGTCTTGCAATCTGGGTATTTATTGCATGCCACAAAACTTCCATATTTTCCTCTTCTTATCATTAAACTTCCTTCCTTGCACACTGAACATTTTCCTAAAAACGCCATCTCATCTTGAGTTGTTCTATTTGCTTTTGAAAGGTCTTCTCCAATATCCTTTTCATGCTTTTTGAAATCAACAATTATTTTGGTTATTGCATCTTTGGCATCTTCCAGTATTTTTTCCTTTTTCTGCTGCTTTTCTCTTATTTTTTCCATCTCTATTTCAAAATGTCGCGTTAATTCCTCATCAATTATTTTAGGGCAATATTTTTCTAGAGTTTCAATTGTAGAAATGCCTAAGTTAGTCGCTTCTATTGCTTTTCCTTGAATATATCCTCGCTGAAATAATGTATCTATAATCTCAGACCTCGTTGATTTTGTTCCAAGATTCCTTTTTTCAAGCTCTTTAATTATAGAAGCTGGCGTATATCTCTTTGGCGGCTGTGTTTCCTTGCTTATTAGCTCTATTTTCTTGACTACTATTTTATCATCTTCCTTTACATTTGGAAGTTCAATCTCTTCAAGCTGAACATAAGGGGCATAAAATACATGCCAGCCCTTTTCTATTGTTCTTGTTCCTTTTGCAGCAAAAATTTCCTCATTGCAATTGATGTCTACAATTATGGTCTCTCTCACAGCATGCTCTGCAAATGTAGCAAGAAATCTCTTTACAACCAAATCATAGATTTTAGCTTCTCTTTCATTTAAGCCCTTTGGAGCGATTCCAGTTGGAAATATGGCAGGATGCGCAGGATCTGTTTTTTTGCCGTTATTCGGTGAAAGTTCTTTTTTTTGCAACAAAACCTCCGCAAATTCAGAATAATTTTTCTGCTTTGCCATATCATACAAAATCTTTTTATAGCCAATTGACTCTGGCAGTTGCTGGCTTGATGTTCTTGGATAAGATATAAAACTAGACGTGTATAGCTCTTGTGCTATCGCGAGAGTTTCTTTTGGAGAAATATTAAAGCATCTGTAGGCCTCTACCTGCAAGGAGGTCAAATCAAATGGGAATGGAGGCATTTGGTTGAATTGCTTCCTCTCAACCTTGTCTATTTTTGCTTCTTTTGCATTTTTTGTTTTTTCAATTACTTTATCGGCTTGTGATTTTTCCCAGAACTTGCCTTCATTATGCCATGCAGTTATTCCTTGATTATTATATTCGCCGATGAGTTGTATTTGCCAGAATGGAATTGGTTTAAATGCCTTAATCCCTTTTTCCCTCTCAACAATGATTTTCAATGCAGGGCCTTGAACTCTGCCAGTTGACATTATCTTAAATGCACCAACGCTTTTTATGGCTGCTGTTAATGCACGGCTATAGTTCACGCCATTGAACCAGTCCAAGCTGTGGCGAGTCTCCCCTGCCTCTATCTGCTCCCAATCTAGGCGCTTACTTTTATTTTTATAAGATTCTCTTAACTCATCTCTTGTCAAAGTAGAAAACTTCATCCTGTTGGCATCTTTTTGGTTGCAAATAAATTTTATAATATTGCTTCCTATCAAGGAACCTTCCTGATCAAAATCAGTAGCAACAGTAAATTCATTAGCGCCTTTGCATAATTTTTTAATGGCATTCAAATATTTTTTAGAGAAAGCAGCGCTTTTATTAGATTCGTAAACTGGCTTCCACTCTATGTCAAAAACAGGGAATATCCACCCTTTCTTTACTTTTTCTGCCAGCCCATAAAGATGTCCGACTGCACATGCTACAACAATGTCTTTCTTGCCATGGCTTAACTTGTAATATGGAACTCCCTGGTAACTCTCTTTAATCGATTTTCCATCTGCTAGGGCTTCTGCTATTCGCTTGGCAGCATTTGGTTTCTCTGTTATTATTAACTCGTACATAATTTAATAGAATTTAGCAGATTATATAAAAAAGTTATGAAAATATCTGTAAAAATTTTTATCTTTGACCAAAATTTTTATAATCAATTTCCAATTTTTACATTACTTTTCAAGTTTTTTAATATGTTTATAGCACTTAACACAGCAAGGTAACTCGTTTTTGGATTTTTGCTCGGCATATTTTCTGTTATGGCCATGATTCTGCCAAAATCTCCCTGACAAATAATTTCATGCCGATTTAATTTAGTAAACGGATCTGCAATAATGCTGACTTTAATGTCATCAAACTTAGAAGCTAAAAATAATGTTGCAGCTACATTAATGTTTTGAGGAAACCCCTCAATTGCATCTTTCAAATTGCCTTGAAAAATAAATTTTTGAGTTTTTAATCTTTTTAAGTTTATTTTATTTTTGGTGACATACGGTGAATTTTCAAGTGCTTTAATAGGTTTTGTTGTTGTTAGTTCCAAATATTTTATTCTGCCAGATGCTGCTTTTATCGCGTCTAATCCCGCTATTGCCCCAGATGGCAGATGGATTATGCAATTTTTGATTTGCTTCAATAAATCCAAATTATCAATTAAACCTCCTGTGCTCATTATCAGCAAATATTTGTGATTTTCGTCTAAATTTTTGTTTTTAAGTATTTCTTCAACAGCATCCTTGCTTGCTGACTCAATTATCAAATCCGATTTTTTGATTAGCTCATTATAACTCATGAATTTTGGATTATTATTTTTTAACTTTTTAATCAAGAAATCAGATTTGTCTTTATCTATGTCATTTAACCCAATTAATTTAAACTCCTTATTTCTGTCTATGAATACTGACAATTCATTTCCAATAAAACCGCAACCAATTACGCCAACTTTCATCTTATTTCCAGCGATATGTCCAAGGCCTTAGTGGAATTCGTTATATAGCCCATAGAAATCACATCAACTCCGCAATCTGCATACTCTATTAAATTATTGGGACTTATGTTTCCAGATGCCTCAAATAGTACTTGCTCATATAAATGCTGGTTTTTAAAGTCTTCTATGATGCCTTTTATTTCTTTAGGATTTATTTTGTCAAGCATTATTGCAAATATATTTTTATTGTTGCTAAATTTTTTAATAGTCAAAGCTGCAGTTAAAGCTTGTTCTTTATTCTCTACCTCAATTTCCACAAAACGTGCTTTATTTTTTGCAAGATGCAATGCTTTTTCAATATTGCACTGCAATATTTTTAGATGATTGTCTTTGATTAAGATGCTGTCATTCAAGTTTAGCCTATGAGTTAGTCCGCCTCCAATACTTACAGCTTTTTTGTCAATCTCCCCCCATAAAGTTTTTCTCGTTGCAACAATCTTAACTTTTTTATTTAACAGTTTAACCAATTCATTAGTCAATGTAGCTATTCCACTCATTCTTTGCAGTATGTTTAATGACACCCTTTCCCTTTCCAGAATTTTTTTTGCATTTCCATTGAGCTCTACTAATACCTCGCCTTTTTTTATTTCATCCCCATCCTTTTTAAGTGTCCTGATTTCTAAATCTTTATTTAATAATGCGAACTCCTCAAATCCGGCAAAAATGCCCTCTTCTTTTGCAACAATATTTGCTAAAATTTTTTTATTTTTGCTGATAAGGGAATTTGTCGTTATGTCGCTTTTTCCAATGTCCTGCTTCAGCAAAAAATACAAAAATTTTGTTGAAAAATTTCCGTATTTTTTGTTTTTTATAGTTAGCTCTTTGCTTCTGTCCCAAAATTCTAAAATAAGCTTATTCCTATCCAGCATTTTTTGAGAATTCTAGCATTCTGTCAATGGCCTTACGTGCATTCACAATAATCTGCTTTGGTAAACTAATTTCGTGCATGTTGGTGGTTAGTGATCTGACAACGAGAGGAAGCGTTGTTGACTTCATATAAGGGCAGATATTGCAAAATGACAAAAAGTTTTTTTCAGGCACATCCTCCCTTAGCTTTTCAGTCATCCCGCATTCTGTTACAATAATAAAATTTTTTGAACCGTCAGATTTTGCAAATTTTGCCATGCCTCCGGTTCCGCAAATATGGTCAGAAAGTTTTAAAAGTTCTTCTTTGCATTCTGGATGGGCTATTACTTTGGCATCTGGGTAGCGTTGTTTATACTCCATTAAAATATTAGCATTTAACTTATCATGAACAAAGCAGTAGCCATCCCACAAAATAATCTCTTTGTCTGTATGTTGTTGCACATATCTTCCTAAATTTTTGTCTGGCAGAAATAAGACTTTTTTATTCGGTAATGAATTCACTATTTCAACTGCATTTGCCGAAGTGCAGCAAATATCCGACATTGCTTTAATGTCTGCATTTGTATTAACATAACTTACAACTGCAGCATCAGGATATTTTTCTTTAACATCCCTTAATCTTTCTGTAGCAGCCATATCTGCCAATGAACAGCCTGCGTCTAATGTGGGCAAAAGTACAGTTTTTTTGGGGCTTAATATTTTTGCAGTTTCCGCCATAAATTTTACCCCGCAGAATAATATTACATCAGCGTCTGTCTCAGCAGCTTTTATAGATAATCCCAAGGAATCGCCGATATAGTCTGCTATTCTGTACATCTCTGGCCTTTGGTAGTTATGTACAAGTATCACTGCATTCCTCTGCTTTTTAAGTTCAAGCACAAGTTCAATTAATTTCTCGTTATTGTCTAGTATACTCTGAGCTATTTGTTCTTGCATCATCTTGAATTATAAAAAATTTTCTTATTTAAATATTTAGTTAAATAGGCAAGAGGATTGCAATTTACTATAAAAGGCGGCAAAATTTGCCGTGAACAGAAAAATATATTAACTCCTATTTTTTCTT
>JACPMP010000032.1:21462-32210 GCA_016185915.1 Candidatus Woesearchaeota archaeon | reverse complement strand
CCTTCCAGTAACATGCGGTATAACGACAAGCAAACCAACTACAATTGCCACGACAACATTAAGGTTTTTCTTGGAATCGCCCAAAATCTTGGTTTTCTGCAGTATTGCAAAAACAATTACAAAAATCAACAAGAATGGGAGCAATACATCTGCTACCCTCCATCTGTCTAAAACCTCTATAAAACCCTCCAATCCAAAGGCTTGAGCAGCCATTTTTGCACCTCTTATTTAAAAAATTTCAATCTTTAATTGAAATTTTTTTATTAGTATATAAATTTTATGAATGTTTTGCCTCTTTTGAAGGCTCCTTAACTGCATAAATGATAAATAGGACTACTAAAGCCAATAAGACAATTGAGCCTGCTAGTTCATCTCCGCCTGAGCCTGTAAAGTCGCCCAAGCGCTGGAGCCATGTCCTTCCATCAGGGCTTTTTATTGCATCAAGGAAAATCCCGATTATAGCTAAAAATACTATGACCATAAACACAACCTTCCAGCCTCCTTCAAGAAATATTGGTTCGCCCTCTTTATAGAAAGAGCCCACCAAAAGCAAAAATAACACTGAAAGGAACAGCACAACAACAGCATTTGCTGAAACTTTTGTTATTATTTCGACCAATTGAGAGGAAGCAACAACCAAAAATGCTATCACAAAAGAGGCGATTGCATTAAGATTCTTTTTTGTGTATTTTTTGCCCTCTATTTCTTCCATGCCAAGCACTTTTGTCTTTTCAAGTATTGCAAAAACAATAGTGAAGACAAGCAAAAATGGCAAGACAACATCAAATAAGCCAATCTTGTCAAAAAACTCTATCACTTGCCTAAAAGGAGTAGCCATAAAATTCTTAGCTTGAGATAAATATTTAAATGTTTTGGTTTTATTAGCCAATATGCTCAACAAAAAGGAATTTGATGGAATAAGGGAAGAGATGCATAAAATTGACCTCAAGAGAGAAGAGGTTATTCAAACATCAAGAGAACTCATAAACCTTTCAAAACAAATAATCTATGCTGCTCAACGAAATGACTTGACGGCTGCTGCTTCTGTTGTTAAAAAGATTAAAGATAAAGTAAAAAAACTAAAAAAAATAAATATTTCGGCAGATACAAACATCAATGCGGTTGCATTTCAGGAGTATGTTGAGGCAATCGCTTTCTATGAATTTGTAAAGAATGGAAAAATACCGACAAAGACAAGCCTTGGCGTCAGTGCAGAAGATTACTTAAGCGGATTGTGCGATTTGACTGGAGAGCTTGTGAGGAAAGCAATTTATGACGTGATACACAAAAAATTTGATGAAGCGGAAAAAATAAAAGAATTGGTGCATGAGATTTATGGGGAATTCCTGAAATTTAATTTGAGAAATGGTGAATTAAGAAAGAAGTCTGACTCAATTAAATGGAATTTGAAGAAGTTGGAAGAAGTGATGTATGATATTGAGATGAAAGGAAGGAAGTAGTTATCTATTTTTTATATTTTATTTTTTAAAAATTTGTTTTATTTTTTGAAGATTTTAATGGCTGAATTATTTATTGGAAATGCCCTAATTGTAAAGGGCAAGAAGAACAGAAACATCACAAAAGTAAACATTAACCAAAAAACTCAATAAATGAAAAACAATAACGATTGAACATTAACTAAATAAATTAAAAATAAAATCAATCGAAAAATTAATTAATAATAAAAATCAATAAAATCCCTAACAATAATTTTAAATACCTTCTGTAAATCCTGTTGATTATGAAACGAACTCATACTTGCGGTGAATTAACAGATAAAGACATCAATAAAAAAGTGACTTTATGCGGGTGGTGCTCTACAAGAAGAGACCATGGCGGGGTTATTTTTATTGACTTAAGGGACAGATACGGCATAACGCAAGTAGTTTTTGATCCTTCTTTTAATCCTGAATCTCACAAGACAGCTGAAAAACTGGGAAGGGAGGATGTCATTCAAGTTAGCGGAGTTGTTAAGCATAGAAAAAAGGATATGGAAAATCCAAAGCTAAAAACAGGTGCTATTGAAATTTTTGTTGAGACGATTGAAATTTTGAGTGAGTCAGCAGTTCCTCCAATAGAAGTAGATGATAGGGTTGTTACACATGAAGATACAAGATTAAAGCATAGATACTTAGATTTGAGAAGACCCTTAATGCAGCAGAACATCGCAATAAGGCACAGGGCAGTTAAAGCTGTAAGAGACTATTTTGATAACCTCGGTTTTTTGGAGATTGAAACTCCAATCCTTGCAAAAAGCACGCCAGAAGGTGCAAGGGATTACCTTGTGCCGTCAAGAATACATCCTGGCAAATGTTATGCTTTGCCGCAAAGCCCTCAGATATTCAAGCAATTATTAATGGTTTCTGGTTTTGACAGATATTTTCAAATTGCACGATGTTTTAGAGACGAAGATTTAAGGGCGGATAGACAGCCAGAGTTTACGCAAATAGATGTTGAGATGAGCTTTATTGATGAAGATGATATTATAGGAGTAATTGAAGGAATGCTCAAGCACGCATGGCGCATTGTGCTGAATAAGGATATAAAAACGCCATTTCCGAGGATTACTTACGATGAAGCAATCAGCAAATATGGGTTAGACAAGCCTGATACAAGGTTTGAGATGCATTTAGCTGATGTTACAGAAATAGCTAAGGATTCAAATTTTGAAGTGTTTACTAAGGCAATAAAGCAGCGAGGTATTGTAAAATGCATAAATGCAAAGAGTTGCGCCTCTTTCAGCAGAACTGTAATTGAGGAATTGACAAGTTTTGTTGCAATCTACGGCTCAAAGGGCTTAGCTTGGATGAAAGTAACTGAAAAAGGTTTAGAAAGTTCTATTGTAAAGTTTTTTGATGAAAAGGTGCAAAAGCAAATAATTAAAGCAGCTAATGCGAAAAAAGATGATTTGTTGTTCTTTGTTGCAGATGCTAATCACAAAGTCGTAAATGATTCACTTGGTTATTTAAGAATAGAGATTGCAAGAAGACTTAAGCTGATTGATGGCAATCACTTTAGTTTTGTATGGGTTACTGATTTTCCTTTGCTTGAGTGGAGCGAGGAAGAGCAAAAGTACAATGCAATGCATCACCCATTTACAAGCCCAAAAGATGAGGACATTAAGTTTCTTGATAAAGCCCCAGAAAAGGCAAGGGCAAAAGCATACGATATTGTGCTAAATGGCACTGAAATTGGCGGCGGCTCTATAAGAATACATAGAAGTGATGTTCAATCAAAAATGTTCTCTATTTTAGGAATGAGCAAAGAAGAAGCTGAGCAAAGATTTGGATTTTTGCTGGAAGCATTTAAGTATGGAACTCCACCTCATGGTGGGATTGCTCTTGGCGTTGACAGGATTGTTGCAATGATTACTAGCAATGAATCAATAAGAGAAGTTATAGCATTCCCAAAAAACAAGGCAGCTGAATCTTTGATGGAAAATGCACCAAGCGAAGTCAGCGAAAAGCAATTGCAGGAACTCCACATTAAACTGGATTTTGTCAAAGAAGCTGTGAATGTAGTATTCGGCAAAATAAGAGATGTTTTGAACAAAGAAAAAATTGAGTATGAAGTGCTTGAGCATAAGCCAGTTTTCACAAGTAAAGAGGCCGCTGAAGTCAGAGGAACAGAGCTAAAGCAGGGAACAAAAGCTTTGATTTGCAAAACAGAGGAAGGGTTTATACAAGCTGTTGTAAGCGGAGCAAAAGAATTAGATATAGAAAAACTCCAAAAATTTACTTTATACAAAAAAATTGAACTGGCAAATGCAAAGGAAGTGAGACAAGCAACAGGATGCAATATCGGAAGTGTTCCTCCATTCGGGAATTTGTTTGAATTGAAAGTTTATTTTGACAAATCAATTGTTGAGAATGAAATTGTTGCATTTAATGCAGGACAACATACAAAAAGCATCAAGATGAAAGCAAAGGATTTGGTAAGAGTTGTGAATCCGGTGGTGGGGGAGTTTGGGAAATAGAATTATTTGAGTAGCCAGTTTCTTTTATATGTATTAATAACTTTTTTAGATTCATTTGCCAGAACTTTTGGTAACACTAACAAATAATTTTGGATTTTCCTCCTTTCACTGTTAATAGTTTTTTGTTCATTCTCAAAATAACAATTTAAATAGTGTTTCATCGATGAAGTAACCATATGTCTATTAAGTAAATGATAGTTACATGCTAAAAGTATTATGATTATATTATATGTAAAACGGATTTCTTTTTCATGACTATGGAATATTACTAATGGCTGTTGTGAACTTCTTGTTGGATGAGTGAATCCATTTAACATTTTCCAGAAATCTCTAAACGGTCTTATATCCAAGTTTTTAATATTTGTCACTACATCTCTGGTCAGGTTTATTGTTTTTTCTTCATACCAGTCAGCAAAAACTTTAGATTCTGGATATAATGAGCAATACTTAGCTATAACTAGGGATTCAAAAACTTGTCTGTTTATCACCATACTTGAACCAAACAAGCCTTGATTGTTAAGATTTAAGGCAGAAAAAAGTGCATAAAGATTCTTTACCACAGAACCTGCTACTATTGGTAATGGGCTTTCTGCAACAAAAGGAGCGTCAATTAGCCAAAAATAAGTTGATGCTATTTTTAATTCAGTATTAATTAAATTTTCTATATAATACTGATAGTAATCAAATTTTTCTTTGGTTTGGATCTCATTACTTTTTATAGTTTTTTTAAGATAATCTAATGTCCAAAAACTTTCAAATCCAATCTTTTTATTATGCTCTTCTATTTTTTTCTTTTAGCTTCTATATTTCTTAACCAACTATCAATAGTATTATCAACATTATTATCGATATATTCATCAATCTCAAGCTGTCGCTCATTTTTCATATTTAATTACTTCTAAAACTTCACTTCAGGAGCATTCTCAGCTCCTTGTTTTGCGTTGAAATAAGTCCTATCAATGTATCCAAGTTTTCTCGCAACAATGCTTGATGGGAACGTTTTGATTCTCGCATTGAAGTCGCGGATAGCGTCATTGTAGCGTCCTCTTTCAACTGCAACTTTGTTTTCAGTGTTTGCCAACTCATCCTGCAAGGCAAGATAATTTTGTGTTGCCTTTAGCTGAGGATAATTTTCAACAACAACAAGCAGTCTAGCAAGGGCTGATTCAACACTATTTGCAGCCTGCACTTTCTGCTCAGGATTAATTGCTGCTTGCCATTGGCTTCTTGCATTTGTTATGTCTTCAAGGGTTTTCTGCTCAAAGTTCGCAGCTCCTTTTACTGTTGAAACGAGATTTGGAATCAAATCAACCCTTCTTTGATATTGTGTTTCAACTTGGGCCCATTTGTTGCTGACTTGCTCATTTAGTTTTATAAGAGAATTATAAGTTCCGACGTACCAAAAAATCGCCAATAAAATGACTGCAACTGGAATTCCAATCCACAGCCATAGTTTTTTGTTCATTTTCTCACCATCCCTTTCTTTTTTCTTGAAAAATTATAAAGCAATTTCACTTCATCTTTGTCCAGCCACATTCCACCGCAATTATCACACACATCTAACATTGCGCCTGACGGGTGCTTTATTTTTCGCATGAAATTTTTGCGCCAGATTCCTGAACACCTTGGGCAGTGGATTTTTTTATTCATATTTAATCAACTTTTTAATGGTTTCCCTACACTTATTTTTATTGTTTACCAAATCAAACTCCCAGAATCTTATTACAATATATCCTTCTTTAATAAGTTTATTGTTTTCTTTAAAGTCTCGCTTGATATTTTTAGAAGAAGAATTGCTTTATATATTATGCGTGAAGATGTCCAGTGCTAGAACTTCCCAGAAAATCCACCACCACCAAATCCTCCTCCGCCTCCTGAAAATCCTCCGAATCCGCCAGAGCCTCCAAAGCCGCCTCTGCCAAATCCTCCTGCAAACAAGCCCCATGCAGCTCCATGATAAAAGCTGTTATTTGATTTTCTTTTATTTTTTAAGGAATTAGCTTTTTCTTTATTCCATGCATTGGCTGCAATTATTATCAAAACGAAAAAAATAACAATAAATACAAAAATTGCCAATATCATAATAATCAAATTAGAATATTTAATTGATGATTTGCTTTCATTTTTCAATGCAACAATATCTGCATCGTTTGAATTCAGCAGCAATCTTTTCACTACGTCAACTGCCTGCAAAATTCCATTTTCATAATTTCCGGATTGAAAATTCGGAACAAAATATTCCCTAGAAATCCTTCCAAGAAGAGCTGAATTTAAAGTGCTTTCAACTCCATAACCAACTTCCCATCTGTATTTTTTGTCCTTAATTGCAATATACAGCAAAATGCCGTTATCATTTCCTTTTTTGCCGATTTTGTTTGCTTCGGCAATTTTCAATGTGTATTCCTCAAGAGAAAAATCTTTTGGGTATTCATTCTCTATGTAAACAACAAACTGGACACCATTTGTCTGTTTTTCCAGATTTATCAAGTCATTCTCAAGCTGTGATTTTGCAGTTGGTGATAGAATTCCTGCATTGTCAGTGGCGTAAGAGTTTATCATGGGTATTTGCGCTGCTGCAAACTGAAGCCCAAGCAAAAAAACCAAAATCAGCATGATGATTTTTTTCATAAATGAATTATATTTACAACAATATATAAATATAACCATTATAAAATCAACAATATGGCAAAGCCAATAACAATCAACTTTGCAACGAGCAACAAAAACAAAGTAAAGGAATTCAAGCAGATTCTAGAGCCAGAGATAAAAGTTAATCACATTAAAATTTCTTATCCTGAAATGAGAAGTGATAATCCCGAAGAAATTGCAAAAATGTCAGCAGAGATGCTCGCAAACAGATTAAGAAAAACTGTTGTTGTTGAAGACTCTGGTTTGTTTATCAATGCATTGAATGATTTTCCAGGAACATGCTCCGCCTACATCCACAAAAGAATTGGATTGCAAGGCATACTTAAATTGATGGGAGGTGTAAAAGAAAGGGAATGCACCTATAAAAGCGCTGTTGCTTATTGCGAGCACGGAAAGAAAGCAAAGAGTTTCTTAGGCGAGGAAAAAGGATTTGTTGCAGAAAATGTAAGAGGAAATTATGGCTTTGGGCATGACCCTATTTTTGTTCCAGAAGGAAGCAACAAAACTTATGGAGAAGTTAAAAATTGTGAAGAAGTTAAAAAATTCAGAAGAAGGGCTGTTTTAAAGTTGAGAGAATATTTGTTGAAAAAATAAATTATTTTATTGCTTAAAATTTTTAAAAATAATGCGTTGTGTATGGAAATAAAACATAAAAATCACATTGATTTCACATTAACAAAAATTATCCAATAAAACCTATGTTGAAAAAATATCTCAACCAAAACAACAAATTTAAAAATAAAATCAAATCTACTTCCCCCTATGCTCCAAAAAATAAAGGATTTAATGAAGATAAAAGAGGAAATTGACGAGATAAATAAAAATATAAAAGAAAATAGTAAAGCGACTTCTGACCTAACAATTGGATTAGAGCCATTAAAAAAAGAATTAACTGAAATAAAAGCTAATCAACAAGAATTCCTGAAAAATTTCAAGGAAAATCTCTTTGTGATAAAAAATCTAAAAGAGGATTTTGGAAAAGAAATCTATGAATTCAAGCTCTTGAAAGGGCAGCTGCAGAGAAAGCTACTGGAAAAATTCGAGGAAGAACTGCAGAAAGATTTGGAAATAAACAGAGATTCATTGAAAAAAGACACTGAAGATTATAATGAATTAAGAAAAAAGGTTGCAGAGATTTTATCAAGATTAAACTTAACAAGCGATGAAATAAACAAATTTATTGAAATCAGCAAAAATATCAAGAAAGAGGATTTTGAATTAACAAAATTTGCAAGGCAATTATTGGATATGGACGGGGAAAAATTAGAATTAATGAGAAAGATTGATACTCTTGAAAGGCTTGTTTCCAAGATAAGAAGAAGGGAATTGGTTAGATAAGGAGGTGTGCCCCAGATAAAAAGAGGGTATTATCCGGGGCGCAGATGGATTTCGAATGGGGTTCATCGCCTCACTTTTGTTAATCCAGAACAAAGGATAGCATGCTTCTTTATATATTGTGTGAACATGGCTTCTAGAAATGTCTTTCATAAGCTTTATAAAGAGAACTTGAGAATCAAGTCTAATGGTTCAGGTGGTTTTCAGCCCCAAATGGTTCTGGGGAAAGGACATTTTTATCGACTCTATTGCTTTGCTTGTGCTGTTGTCCATCGCAATTTTCGCTACAAAGTACTACAGAATAAAGAAAAGCAAGAATTACCTCTATCTGGCGCTTTCGTTTTATTTAATCGCATTATCATTTTTTTCAAAGATCCTTATTAATTTTACCATATATTACCAAGTGCTCCATACGCAGATGATTGGCTCTATTGAATATACCCAAGTCATACTAAAATCCTCCGAGATTCTTTCTGCCAGCGGCTTGTTCTTCTATAGACTGTTTACTCTGCTGGGGCTTTTCATGCTTTACTCGATATATAAGAAGCAATCAAAGGCCAACATAATTCTGATGATATATTTTATCATAATATCCATTTTCTTCAGCAAAGAGGAATATTACATTTTTTACTTAACCTGTTTTATTTTCTTAGGCGTAATCTCCAACAGGTACTACCAAAATTACAAGAAAAACCGAGAGAACACTTCGGGAATGCTTGCAGCCAGCTTTTCAGTTATAACCTTAAGCCAGATTTTTTTCATGTTTGTGAATTTTACAAAACATTTTTATGTTGTCGCAGAGATAATACAGCTTTTAGGATATATTTTGTTATTAGTAACTTTCATAATGGTGCTAAAACATGGAAGGCAAAAGGACAAGAGTCGACATCATTGAGGATATGCTCTCTTCCATAATAAGCAAAGGAGGCAGAATAAAGCCAACACATTTGATGTATAAATCCAATATGTCGCATGGGCAGATGAAAATATATCTCGATGATCTGGTGCAAAAAGAGCTGGTGAAGAAAGTCAAAGATGGGCATTATGATTATGTGATAATGACAGACAAGGGGCATGAATTTTTACAGAAACTAAAGCAGATGAGGGAGTTTGAGAAGGCGTTTGGTTTGTGAACCTACAGTATAATTTTTGGATTTCTAAAACAAAAATATATATAAACATTCAAAAAACATATTCTATTATGGAAGTTGACAGGAAGCTTTTAGAGCATGTTGCCGAGCTTGCAAGATTAAAGTTAAGCGAGGCAGAAATCAATAAATTTTTGCCACAGCTTAAAGAGGCACTGGAATTCTTTTCAAAATTAAATGAAGTAAATACAAATAATGTGAAACCTAGCTTCCAGCCAGTTGAAATCAGAAATGCAATGAGGGAAGATAAAGAGGAAGAATGTATTTCGCAAGAGGATGCTTTATCTTTAACAGAGCATAAAAAAGACGGCTACTTTAAAGGACCGAGGGCTGTTTAAGATGCACAGACAAAATAAATTGTTTTTGGTGATGTTCTCATTTTTTGCATTTGCTGAAGCAATGTTAGGTCCAATATATGCTATATTCGTAAAAGATGTAGGTGGTGATATTATAGCAGCAGGCGCAGCATGGTCGACTTTTATGCTGATTTCTGGAGTAGGTATCTTATTGATGGGTAAAGTTGAGGACAAATTCAAGAGCGACAGGAAATTCATCATATTAGGCTATGGTTTGACAAGTTTAGGTTTTCTTGGTTATTTTTTTGTTTCGAGTGTAATGCATCTATTTTTAGTCCAAGTAATCCTGGGATTGGGTACAATGATTCTTGTGCCTGCACGTGATACATTCTACACAAGGTACTTGGAAAAAGAAAAGTTTGCATCACAATGGGCGGCATGGGAGAGCTTATGGTTTATAGTAGCTGGAATTGCGGCTTTAATTGGAGCTTTTTTGGCAAAAATTTTTGGGTTTAAGACGATGTTTTTGATAATGTTTTTCATTTCATTAATTGGTTTAGCTGTAGCAACACAATTAAAAGACAAAAATGATTAAAGAATTCATTAATAAAATCAAAAATCAAGAAATTGACATAGTAGAGCATACAGAAAAAGTTATCGAGGAGTGCAAAGAAATAAACAAGGAGTATAATTATTTTAATTTTATTTCAGGAGATTTGGCTTTGGCTCAAGCAAAAGAAATCAAAAAACAATTAAAAGATAACAGTAAAAATATAAAAAATAAGAAACTGCTTGGAGTTGCAATTTCTGTAAAGGATGCAATCTGTGTCAAAAATGTCGAGACAACTGCCGGCTCTAAAATTCTTCAAGGGTACAAGCCATTGTTTGATGCTTTTGTGATTCAAAAAGTAAAAGAGGAAGGCGGGATAATTATAGGGAAAACTTCTCAGGACGAATTTGGATTTGGCGGTTTTTCCGTTAATGTGGGCATTGGTTTTAAAATTCCAAAAAATCCATTTGACATTGAAAGAAGCTGCGGCGGTTCTTCAGGAGGAGCGGCTGGATTGAGCCAAAAATTAGACAATCACATTGCATTAGGCGAGTCCACAGGCGGCTCAATTGTTGAGCCATCTTCATTCTGCGGAGTCTTTGGATTGTGCCCGACTTACGGAAGAGTCTCAAGATATGGGTTAATTGATTTTTCAAATTCAATGGACAAAATTGGCCCGATTGGAAAAACAATCGAGGATGCTGCATTGATGATGAATGTAATTTCCGGCTATGATGAAAATGACAGCACTTCATTAAATATTAAGAGTGAAGATTATGAAAAATATCTCAAAA
>JACPMP010000032.1:0-21433 GCA_016185915.1 Candidatus Woesearchaeota archaeon | reverse complement strand
CAGTCAAAGGAATGAAAATTGGAATTATAAAAGAGGCATTTGGAAGCGGCGTTGAAAGAGAAGTCGAGAAAAATGTTTACAATGAGGTTGAAGAACTTGAGGAAGCAGGCGCGAAGACAGAAGAAATCTCTCTTGAGCTGCCGATAAAATATGGCATTGCGACTTACTACATGATTGCAACAAGCGAAGCAAGCACGAACCTTGCAAAATTCTGCGGCATGAGATACGGGGCAAGCGAAAAATTGGAAGGGAATTTCAATGAGTACTTTACAAGAGTGAGAAGCAATAATTTTGGAGATGAGGCAAAAAGAAGAATTATACTTGGCACATTCGCGAGAATGGCCGGCTACCGAGATGCATTTTACCTCAAGGCAATGAAAGTAAGGACATTGATGATAAATGAATACAAGAAAGCATTCAAAAAATTTGATGCGCTTGTAAGCCCGACTGCATCAATTCTTCCGCCGAAATTTTCCGAGATTGAGAAATTAACCCCATTACAGCATTATATGATTGACGTTATGACTGTAAGCCCAAATGTTGCAGGACTTCCTCATCTTAATGTTCCAGTCGGCTTTGAAAAAAATCTGCCAGTTGGAATGCTATTGATTGCAGACCATCTGCAGGAAGGGAAACTGATACAATTGGGAAGTGTGGTTGAGGGGAAATGAAAAAATGAGTGTTAGATATGGATAAAAATAAGGCAAAAGAAGAGATTAAAAATCTTATTGATGATTTTAAGCAAAATTATCAAAAACATAAGAAAGAATTAGAAGATAAAAAGAATCAACGGATGTGGGATTTTATAGAAAGAAATAAATTTTATATTGTCGGCATTGTAATATTTGTATTAATTCTTTTGATTTATAGTATTTCCAAAGATAAAAATAAGTTTAACTAAAATAAATGTTGTACTATTCTCTTCCATATTGTAAATAACTATTTAAAGAAATGTGCAAAAATGAACAATTTTGTACAAAAAGTTTATATAAACTAGTTTATATTATACTATTCTGCGGGTAAGTCCCAGAGTCCCATGTGTACCTTGAGGTGCACGCTTATGTGGGTCTGGGGTCCGCGACCTTATTTCCACAGATGCAGCAAACTCTTGATTCTTTTTTCTATTATTTTATAGAATTTATCATCAGATGTGTTATACTTTCTGTGAACTGCCCAAGCAACAAAATCAACAGCCTGCAAGCCCAAATTCTCATTAGACTCAAGATGCTCTATGCTTAGTTTTGCATTCCATTTAACTTTAAAATTTTTAACATAATCGTCAAAATCGGTCCTCAATAAACTGCTTCTGTATTTTTTGTCAATTACCAGTTTAATATAGTCATAGCCTACTTGGGCATGCTCAACTAGAATGCCCGCTATATAATTGTAAAGCTTATCTTTTTTATCAAATAAATAGTCTTTTACTTGGGATTTATCAACTACAATTATATGAAATTCGCATTCAGCATTTGCTAATTTATTAAGAATAATATTCCTTATCTCATCATCGGAATTATTAGCCTTTATTTCGCTTAATCCCTTGATTTTTTTCTTTAGTTTTCTTTGTCTGATTCTTTTAATTAGATTATACAGAATTTTTGGGTCTGTGATGCAAAGGGCAGCAATTACGAAATACCTAGAGCCATGTTTTCCCAAATCGCCGCTTTCATCAATAAAAATATAAACTTCTTTAGTCATTTTGGCCATTGGTTTAAATAGTTTTAAATAGTTTTTGAGTTTATTAATAAAAATGAAATATTTCACCTCAAACATCGTCATCGGGCTTGAAATTCATATTGAATTAGACACAAAAACAAAACTCTTTTGCAGCTGCCCAACAAAAGGAAGCGAAGAGCCGAATACAAGAACTTGTGAAACGTGTTTGGGAATGCCTGGCTCAAAGCCAGTCTTAAACAAAAAATCAGTTGAGTTTGCATTAAAATTATGCCTCGCTTTGAACTGCGAGATATCTCCTGAACTTATTTTCTCAAGAAAATCATATTTTTATCCAGATATGTCTAAAAATTATCAAATTTCGCAATACGAAATGCCCCTAGGAAGAAATGGAAAATTAAGATTGAGGAATGGAAAAGAAATCGGAATAACAAGAGTCCACATTGAAGAGGATCCAGCTTCTTTGATACATCCTGTCGGATTAAAGGAAAGCCAGTATGTTTTGGTTGACTACAACAGAAGCGGCAACCCTCTTGTTGAGATTGTGACAGAGCCAGACTTAACTTCTCCAGAAGAAGCAAGAGAATTTATGAAACAGTTAATAACAGTTCTTAATTACCTTGAAATTTTTGACATAAATGAAGGAATAATAAAAGCAGATGCAAATGTCTCTATAAAAGAAAGTGATTATACAAGAATCGAGATAAAGAATATAACTGGCTTTAAGGAGATCGAAAGGGCTTTGGTTTATGAAGTAAATCGCCAAAAAGAAGAAATAAAACATCACAAAAAAATTGAGCATGAAACAAGAGCTTGGGATTCTGAAAAAGGAATTACATTTTCCTTGAGAAAAAAAGAAACAGAAGAAGATTATGGCTACATAATTGATACTGATTTGACTGTTGTTGAAATAACTGACAAATTAATAAGTGATGTTAAAAAGAATATGCCGGAATTGGCTCATGATAAATATGCCTGAGCTCGCTCAAGATAAAGTAAGAAAATTTGTGCATGAGCTTAAAATAAAGAAGGAAGACGCTGAGATTATTGCTGCTGAAAAAGAGCTTGCTGAAATGTTTGAGAAAGTTGCAGAAGAGATAAATCCAACTTTAGCAGCAAAATGGCTAAGAAGAGAATTAATTAGAGTTTTGAATTATAATAAAAAAGAACTGCACGAAGTTGAAATTGGCGAAAAGCACATGATTGATTTGCTGAAGTTGGTGGAACATAAAAAAATAACCGACAATGTTGCATCAAAAATATTGGAAAAATTGATTGAGAAGCCATTTGATGTAAAAGAACATGTAAAAAGAGAAGGGCTTGAAGCAGTTTCTGACATTTCCGAGCTTGAAAAATACTGCAAGGAAGCAATTGAAGAAAATCTACAAGCAGTTGAGGATTATAAAAAAGGAGAAAAGAAAGCATTGAATTTTATTGTTGGGGTTGTGATGAAAAAAACAAAAGGAAAAGCAACTCCGAAAGAGGTTAATGAGATAGTTTTGAGGATGATCGAAAAAATATAGAACTACTTTACAAATTCAACATTGTCCATGTCCTTAAATTGAATATCACCTGTCAAAAATTTTATTTTATTTTCTTTAGCGAAAATAGAGCCAATGCAATCAATGTAGCTTAAATCTTTTTTTTTATTTTCTGCTCTGAAGATTGCGGCTTTCTTAATCAAAGAATCAGAAATCCCAACAGCAAAAGGCAGATATTCTTGGTAATAAAATTCCGCAATGCCTATTCCATGCAAAATGTATAAGCGATGAAATAATTCCATCAAGTTCAACCGTGTTGTAACAATCCCTATATTTTTTATATACTTGTTATAACTGTTATTGCCTTTAATGATTTCAAGGAGCGCATAAGTATCGTAAAAGAAATTAATTTCTTCGGTCATGTGTGTTCTCTTCTGAACTTCCTGTCAGAGGCACTTTCCCAATCCTTTCTGGCCATGTCCTTGAGTTGCTGCCCCGTCAGCTTTGTTTTCAGAGTTCCGAAAATATCTCCTAAGTTGCCTTTCTTGAATATATTGATAGCTACTTCATCTCCTTCCTTAATTCCTTGATTTTTAGCAATCTCTTTTGGTATTATTACAGCAATCGAGCTTCCCCATTTCTTTACCGTTACCATACTTAATCACCTAGTTATATTTTAAGTTAACTAAAAGTTATATTTAAATGTTTTGGTTTGACAAAAGCCATTCCAAAAGAAGTTTAATGAGATAATTTTGAGGTTGGTTGAGTAGAATACTTTGTGATATCTTTAGCTATAAAATTAAAAACTTTTTCAGATGAAATCCATGAACCATATAAAGCTCTAATTAAAGTATTCAGATTGATAAAATTCTCTTCAATAAATTCTGAAGGTAATCTAACTTTTATTCCAAATTTTTCCAATTTATTTTTATATTTAATAATTGTATTTTTATCTGTAGTTATAAAGAAATTACATTTCAGTTTTCTTGCATGACAAATATGTAGAGTATCAATTTCTTTAAGTCCAATGAGTTTAATTTCTTTGATACTTTCTTTTCCAATATTTAATGGTGTAAATTCAATTTTTTCTATTAACATATTGTAAAAATTTAATAAATATGAATATAATTCAAGATTAAATTTGCGACTATTTTGGTATTTGTTTATTTCTTCTTTCATCATTGGTGATGTTAAAAATTCTAGTTCCCATTCATTATCTAAATCTAAAAGAAAGTATAAAGCCACATATTCTTTTTTCCAAAATTTTAAGTCTTTCTTGTAATGACTACTATATTTTTCACCAAAATAAATTTTAGTTAAGATATAAGCATCATTTGCTATAGTGGTATCAAAATATATTTTCATAACTCAATCTCCAAAACCCTTCCAACTTCTTCCTTCACTCTTCGCTCAAAATCTGGAACTGTTTCACCTTCCTGTTTTTCAGCGCTCAATATTTTCATCAAATTTTTAATTAATTCTTCTTCTTTTTCTAAAGTTAAATTCTCTAATTTTATCTGTCCAAGATGCTCTTTTATCAAGAATGATTCAACATCCTCAACATTTCTTGCATCTGTTTTTATCTCTTCAAATTCTTTTGATGTCACAGCATGAGAGCTTTTCATTACAAAATATGCTGATTTATCGTATAAGAAATTAAATATTTCCTTAAAGTCAATGTCGCTTGGCTTGCCGCTTTCAAGAACTCCATTAAGCCGTATTAAAACAACTGTATTGTTTAACTCCTTGTTTTTGAAATGATTTAAGATTGAATTTTTTATTTCTTCTGGCGTTAAGTGGTTGCAGTTTAACTCAAATCTCCCTACATTATAAATCTGTATTGGCTCCCATCTTATATTGTCATCTTCAACAATAAAAAAGCCCCCTCTTTCAAGCTTTTCAAGCTCTGCAAAGCTGTTTGGAAACAAAGGACCAGGATAAGCAATTCTACCATATCCTTCAATCTGCTTGTTATCAACAATGTGAACGTGGCCGCCTGCGTAATAGTCAAAGCCCTTCGGCAGCAAAGACAATGGTTGAGAAATAATATTTTCCATCTCTTTCGGCTTTAGTTCATCTATTCCTGAATGAAACAAGAAAATTTTGTAGCCATCTTCTTTTTCCAAATGTTCTGTCATTAATTTCTCATAATAAGTTTTTTCCAAAGAGCCCCTTTTGCCCAGAATTCCAGTTATCTTTGCGCCTGTTTTTTTATCAACAGTAAAATTGAGCTTCAGCTTTCCATTTTCAACGCTTCCTTTGAAAACATTAACAAATAAACCCGCTTCTTCAAGAACATCAAGAATTGTTTTGCCGCTTGGGCTGTAGTCATGAGAGCCAGGCACAATATAAACTGGAATGTTTAAATCTTTTAATTGCTTGAATTTAGTCACAACTGTTTTTAAATTATCGAGTCTAGGAAACGATGTGTTAAACAAATCACCTGCAATCAGAATAAAGTCAACATTTTCCTTTATGCACTTGCCAATTGCTTTGATGAAAGCATTTGTGCTTGTATCTCTTAGTTTAGGATCTCTCCACGAGCCAATATGGCAGTCTGCTAAATGTGCGAATTTCATGCATAGGGGTAATATTATTGGTTTTTTAAAGGTATTTGTAAAGCACTGGACATGCGAGTGTAAGATTTATAAACTTAAAAGATTTCCACATCATTCAATAATTTATTTGTAGAAGAGCTTTTCTCTTATTTTTTCATTATAATGAGATATTTGAAACCTCTTAAATAAAAATTATGCTTTAGCGCTCTCTGTTTCCACAAAGGAGTGTTAGAAGTTTGATGTCTTCTAGTAATACAGATTATATCGATAGGCTTAAAGTGTTTTTCTAGCATTTGATAGATTCTGATTCCGACAGGAATAAATCCTGAATTGCTTCTCCAGTGGTCTCCAATAACCCAACCAATAATCTTATCTTTTTTCAGAATTCTTTTAATTTCTATTGCAACTCTTTCTAGTTCTTGGTAAAATTCATCTTTTTCGCATGATATTTTTCCAATACAATTAAGATTATCTGAATATTTTACATTATTTCCGTATGGAGAATCAATAAAAACCATATCAACAGAATTTTCTGGTAAGGGGATTTTCCTCGCATCATTTTGTATTATATCTTGTCTTGTTGGGAATATATCATAGCCAATTACCTTACGATTTTCTTCTTTGCAAACGTCTATTGTTGTACCACTTCCGCACATTGGATCAACTATCAAATCTCTTTCTTTTGTGTATCTTTTTATTAGGTTATATATCAATCCTGCTGGTGTAACTCCATTAAATTTCCAATTGCCCTTAGGATTCTTACCATAACTCTGTTTTGGAAAGTCCCATAATGTAGTCGGCTCAAGAATCAAATCTTTAGGCATTTTTTCTGTTGGAAATAACGTTTCATTACGCTTTGATATATTTCTGTATGGGACCTTATATTCTTCCCATACTCAATTTTTCCCAATTCCACTTGCCCTAACAAAAGAAGTTCCCTATTTCTCACAATATTACGAGGATAAATTCCCGTAATATTGGGTTTATTTTGTGTACTCTCATAAATGAGTCTTTCCCATTCATCTTGTATTTCTTGTTTTTTCATAGCAAAAATCACCTCAATAGTTTCTTTAAGTCTTCAATGAATTTATCAAACATTTTTACTTTATTGCTTTCCTCAATTTCTGTTTCGCTTAAAACATAACTTCCATCTGTATCCACTTCTACTATGGCTCTACCTTTCTTCGTTGGTTTCTTTATTGTTAAAGTTCCATCTTCGTCAGGTGTTACGAAATAAACTTTGATATGTTTTGTTGCTTTGTCAGAAGAAAGTTTTATTTTCCAATAACCTGTTTGAGCAATTCTTTCTCTTAAAGTTACTTTGCTAGAAAGGACAGCAATAACCTTGCTGGTTTCAGGTTCATAAATGATAATATCCACATCTGGAAGATGTGAGCCAAATTCCCCGTAATCAATCAGCAAATTTCTTTTGACTTTACTTAACTCTTTTGACAAGTTTTCAGCTTTTGTTCTTTCGAGAGTATTACCATCAACAATTTTCAACCCTAATGCTTTAACCTCATCTGCGATTATATGGACAATCAATTTTTCAAGATTTTTACCTTTGAAAGCTCTCCAAGATTGTTCGTGGTCTCCATTTGCTGTTGGGTTTTTTGACCAATCTTTCTTATGTAAAATCTTTGCTTCTTCAAGAAGTTTTGAAATGTGTTTGTAAGTATCAATACCGTGCTTCTTTTTCTTTTCCTCATATAAGTTTACCAAGTCTGTAAATTTCATCTTAATTCTCCCCTAATTTCTCCATCATTAAAATATATTCATAAGCATACGCCAACCTGTTCGCTTCTCTTGTTGAAGTAAATCTTCCAGTTTTAGAATCTCTTGTTTGTGGCAATACTTTTGAGGGTATTCTTCTTTTTATGATTTTATGTATTTTGAATCCTAAACCTATCATCATTTCGGTAAATACTTCTGCATTGAGTATTGGAACTTTCTTTAATTCAGTATTGCCTATAACAATACAAGCTCGTCCTTTTGACTTTAAAACTCTATACATCTCTTCAAAACATTGTTGCATCTCAAAAAAATAATTTCTTACTGACTCTGCTTCTTTCTTTGATTTTTTGCTTAATTCTTCTATCTCTTGTCTTGCTATTTTGCTCTTAATCCCATTATGGTCAAATTCTTTCTTATGAATTGATCCTATGAATCCCTCTCTAAATTCATTTACACTTTTAGTATATTCTAACCACAAAGCAGTAAGCTGATGCAAATCTGCATATTCGTAAGAAGTAACATAAGGCGGAGAAGTTACAATTAAACTTACGGAATTATTTTCCGCAGGGAGATTTCTTGCATCTGCTTTTTTTAAATTTAAGTAAGTTTTCAAATTACCTTTTACATTAGTTGATAAAATATTCCAATAAACATCATTTCCACTAATCATTTTTTTAATCTGTCTTGAAAATAAATTCATCGGAATATCTATTTTTTTGTTAAGGTCTCTTGTTGGTTTAATACTTTTCATTAACCAAATAGACGCATTTTTTAGAATATTTGAAAAAGCACACAAACAAAAATCACGAATATCTTTATCTTTTATAGTATCTATTCTCCCAAAAATTGTGCCTAATTCCTCTCTTAATTTTTTATCAGGAAACCAATATTCAATTCTCTCGTTATTTGGAACTATAGGTGCAATTTCTATTTTTGATAATGTCTTTTGATTCTTATTTCTAGATTCAAAATATAACTTTAGATCATATAATACCTTATCAGTTTCATTTTTTAATTTATCTGGGTTTATTGGATTTGTTTTGACTTTAGATATTAAATAAGCAACGGGGTTTATATCGACTCCTACTGTTTTTCTTTCAGAAACTAAAGATTCAATAAGTGTTGTTCCACACCCCATAAAAGGATCACAAACTAACTCGTTTATCTTTGTGTTTTCTTTAATACATCTTTTCGCTAATTGTGGAATAAACTTAGCAGGGTATTTATGAAAACCATGAGTAGCGTAAGAAGTATCTTTTTGTGTTAAATCTTCAAAAACCCAACTAGGGTCCTCTGCCAATTGTTTAAATATTTGAGTTAATTCAAATTGCATGTTTGGAATAGAATTTATTGCCTTTCTTTTCTCAATGCTGAATAATCGAGAGCCATTCTTTTTCGCCAATTCTTCAAAAAGTAATTCCATTTTATTTCCTCTTTTAGTATAATAAGTAACATTCTGTATTTTAATGTTTCTTTTTAAAAAACTAAATAGCAGAATTCTATATAAATTTTACCCCAACTCCCCAAACTCCATAGCTATTTCTTCCTTTCCTTTTAAAGTTTTCTTCACAACATCCTCAAAATATGGAATGCTTATTGGAGTTACAAATCTTGCAAAATTGCTTGTTATCAGCGCCTCTCCAATGTCAAGAGATGCAATTGTCCTGTCATCATCGCTTAAGTCTTGAGAAGCGCTTTCAATTATAGCTTGCCTTTCTGGTTTCATCTCAATGCCCAAAATAATTTTAGTGTTCATGTTTGCAAGAATCTCTCTTGGAATTAAAGAAGGAAGTTGAGTAATTGCTGTCAAGCCAACCTTAAACTTTCTACCTTCCCTCGCAATTGTTGAAAATATATTTGGGCCTGCTTCGAGAACTTCTTTTCCTAAAACTCGAGGCGCTTCTTCCAACACAATTGAGATGACTGGCTTATTCTGCAGAAATCCCGCCATTTTGTAATTTTTGTATTTATTAAAAATCTCATTTGCGATTAAGCTGCCAATCAATAACTCTACTGCTCCGGAAAAGTTTGATGTATCTATGATAACGATTCTTCCATCTTCGAGATGTTTGCATATATCACTTATCGTTGTAAAGCCGGAGTTCAATTGAAAAACTCCATTGCAGAATAATTGGCTGTTGACAAACTCCAAATCAAGGAGGTAAAGCAATCTTCTTTTAACAACAGCCATTGTATCGTCCTTAAACACTTTTCCAATGCTTAGCTCTTTTTCCAAAATTATTGCTTCAATCCATTTATTACCGTATTCTTTATAATAAAGATTCAAGCATTGCCGTTGAGCATCGCTGAAATCAACTACCCCGTCAAAATGAAATGGCTTTATAATGTCAAGATTAATCCTTAAAGTGTTCGTTCCGAGAGGCGCATTCTTTGACGTGTAATAAACAATGTTTTCCTTATTCGGATGCTCTTTCAAGCCAATCTTATTTCTTCCATAATATTCATCATGCGGGTCTAAAACTAAAATACCGCAATAGTCTCTTCCGATAGCGTTCCACAATAAATTTGAAACTAAAACGCTTTTGCCCCTTCCAGTTGTTCCTGCTATTAAAATATGATGAGAAAAAACCTTTTCGCCATCAAGATAAATTTGAACATCAAGCAATTTTGAGCCGCTTCTTAGATTGCCAACAAACAAAGGATTTTTTGGCTTTGTTAGAAATGATAAATCTTCTTCCTTAATTTCTCTCATCTCAGAAAAAAATTGCGGCAATGATTTGCTTACAAAAGCATTCTTGCCTTTGATAGTTACTAAACTTTTCATCATTGCAAGCATGTAATTCCTTAAATTTGCATCAAAAAGCTCAAATTCCGTATTTTCCTCAAGCTTCATTCCGGAAATCATCTCGAGGTTTTGCTGCGAGATTTGACTTCCATAAACTAAATCATAAACCTGCAATAAAATTTTTCCATCATTTGAATCTGCAATTAATAGCTCGCCAATCTCAATTGCTTGTCCAGCTTTCTGCCTTGCAATTATCCTGCCAAATTCGCCAGAAATAATTTGACCTTTAATCACATTGCCACCCAAAAGTAAAGAATAAATCAATGTATATAAATGTTTAGGATAAAATTTGAATCTAAATTTAGAATAATTCCCTATTCACACAACAATAACAAATTTTTTAATTTCGATGGTTCTTTTATTCCATTGTGGTAAAGGGAATAAATCACAAACTATGATTGAATCACCAGCTCTAACAAAATTTGGATAAGAACCTAACCATGCTCTACTTTTTCCAATTTCTTTGTCAACTTCATTATAATATAAAATGTTCACTTCTTGTAATTCAACTCCACGATTTCCAGTGTTGTGGATTTGTCCAACAACTTTATTGCTGTCACAGACAACCTGTTTTATATCCAAATTAACTTCTGTAGTGGGTACTAGATATTTTTGGTATTCCGCGTTTAACGGGTCTTCACTCTTAATGGCATTGAAATATGCTTTACGACAGCCCATATAATATTCAGATTTTCGTGGTAAATCACGTAAAGACAAATCTTGAGATATAACCTCGCAAGCATTTAAATCAGGATATTTTAGCATATAGACTCGAGCGCATTCATAAAAAGATATAGGATGTAGTTTAGAACATTTTATCAAATTTTTTGTTCTGACAGCGTATGTATCAACACAGGATTCATACATCAAGTCACTTATGCGCACAACTTCTGAATTATGGTATAGTGATGGAAAAACTTTTATATCTCTTAATTGTTCACAATCGTTAAGATTATCCGTATTTAAAATAATGTTAGTAAATTTCTGCTCAAACTGGGTATTCAAAATTGATGTGTAAATAAAGAAAGAAGACAATATTAAAATTCCAGATAATGCCATAATTCCTTCACGCTTAAAAGTCGGCTTACCTATACGAGAGATAAAGATGGCAAGCGGTCCAACTGTTAGGATGTAGCCAAGTGCAAATATTATATCAAAAAATATATTTGTTTGGTACCGATTAACTTGCCAAAATAAAGATGCAATTTTGAAAAGAGCAAAAGTTGAATAATAAAGTGAGCTCCTAGTAAGAATACCGAGAATCAATGAACTTAAACCAGCTATAAAAAAGATGATGTGATGGCTATACTTTAGCCGACTTACAAAAATTAAACCTAAAAAGAAGAGGATGCCAGTATAAATTGGCACTAGAACAATTGTAACTATTCCAGTTATGCTAAAACTAGCAAAAATACTAATAAAGATTGCTGGAAATGTACGCCACTCACAAACATCAAAACAGAATAAATATGGCAACGGCAAAGCTATAGCCAATATAAGCGCATATATAAACATTGATTTCTTTGATGGAATATTTTTATTAGTTTCTGGTGTTTCAGGCATTGGATTTAATATTTTTGTTTAAAGCAAAATCATTCAACCTTGGGTATAAGCCCTTTTTTCTTAAAGAGCCAATAAGCAAAAAGTCCGGAAAACAAGGTTGATAAAACAATAACGATTAATTGAGTTTGCCAGTTAATATGCTCTGCTATGGAGGTGCCAAATATCGTGGCTATCGTATTTGGGACTATAAAAGTAGCCCCTATAACCCCCATCCAAACTGCTATCATAGACATCCTATTGTTAAGTATAGTAAGCTGGTTATTGTAAATGCTCTGCAAAACCTCCAAGCCAGAAGCCAAAACAGTTGACATCTGCTCACTTATTGAAATTTGCCTTGTTAAGTCTGTGCTCAGCATGCCAATCTTTTGCAGTATTATAGGGTCATCGGTTATTAATTCAGCATCGCCATATCTTAGGTAATGAACAACATCTACCATCAAAATTCCTTTCATTATTCTCATCAAGTATTCTTATCAAAACCAAGGATATTTTATCAACATCGTCCAAATTTTTTGGCACCTTTTTGAAGAAAGTCACAGCATATCTTGCAAACTTAACAAGCCGTGTAACATGCTCACCGTGAATAGTGACTATCAAGTTATTTTTTATAAGTATTATAAGCTTGTTTACTTCTACATCAAGCTCTCTTACCCTAACAGCTGGAAGCAATAAGCCAAGCTCTGTTGTATGGTCATCATATCCAGAAAATCTTTGCGATTCAAGCTCATAAACTATTGATGGTGCAAGCCCAAGCATCGAAGCAACTTTGCCACCTTCTTCCTTTAACTCATCAACCTGCACGTTAATCCAAGCAAAATCAGCTTCCTTTATTGTTTGCAGGAATTCTTCTGCCTTCCCCTCAATTTTTACAGTGCTGCCGTTTTTGAGCATTGCAACACAGAAAGTCGGGCTTAGGCTGTTGTTGACTGACTGCCTTAAAGTTTGTTCTGTGTGAATCTCTTTTTTTGCTTCTGTTTCTTTATCGCTTTGCTTCATCTTGCCTCTATTCCCATTATTTGCTCTATCTCGTCTTTTGACACTGCGCAGCCGTTTAGCTTTACTCCCCATAAGACACTTTCCAGCAGGTTTTTCCTTGCATCAGGAATTTTTGTTATGAAGTTATTCAATACTCCATGCTCATAAGCCATTGTCACAAGCTCTATTGAGCGTATTATTTTAATGCCCCTTGCAGCATTTTTAAACTCTTTTAAATTATTTTCGTTTATATTGATTGATGTATGGAGAGATCTCTTTAGGATTTCAACAATAATTCTTGGATTTTCTATAAGGAATCTTGTAGTTTTCTCATCAATAACAACAGCATCAGCATTCAAGTTAGTGGCGGCTGCAATAACAGATATTTCCGCAAAGTGCACGATTTTTATATAATTATTGTAGGCCTTGAAAATTTCATTTGCTGTGTTTAGCAACCTTGGAGTGTTTTCTCTTATAAAGCTGTTGTCTATAACATCCAATATCCTATTTTCTATCAGTTTTTCAACTTGTATTGCCTCAAACTTGAATTTTTTTGTTTCGAGCGGCCTATCAACCAATTCACGCTTTACGGGCTCTGTAATGCAGAAATTCCCATTAAATTCTTTTTTTAATGGCTCAAGAATCCATAAAAGGTTGTTTGTAGCCAAGCTTATTATTGGTCCAGCATCAAAAATTAGCGATTTCATGAGAATAAACTCCTTGCAATATTTAATCTCTTTGAAATATTGATGGGCTCGCTTATTTTATCTATTAAAGTTGTTTGTCCAAGGTAGCGCATCAGCTCCCATTGCGAAATTCCAAGCACTTCTGATGCTCTTGCAACAGAAATGCCATGCTCGCATAATTTGCAGCCCTTTTTTATCTGGGCTTGGTTTATGACCTCGTGTATATACAACTTTAATTTTTCATCCATTGTTCTTATGAAATTGAAGATATTTTTTATTGATTTTCTAAATAAGTCATCTTCATTATTTTTTAAATCTGAAATGCAGGAGTCCAACATACCTAGAACTTTATTATAATCCAAATCTTTCTGCTTTCTCTCGATTATTTTCGACAGGGAATAAATCAAAATTGCAACTGAAATTGAATCTTCATCCTGGAAAATGCTTGCATTGTGTATAACATGATTGCTTAATTCTTTTATCTGCGCAATATCGCTGTCTTCTTTGATTTTTAGAATTTCAATTAAATCGCCTAACACAGCGATTATGTCCTTTTTTATTATGTCGTGCATTGGAAGAAATTTTTAGTTTTGATATTATATAAAGTTTTTGATTTTTATTTGTTTTAATTCTTTTCAATCCGCCTTCGGCATAAAATAGTGCTCAGCTCGGTTTTTCTGCCATTAAACCTCGCTTCGCCTATATTATAGCATTAAACAGAAATTCCTAACAATTTCATCACATTCTTCTTAACTTCATCTCTTCCTTGAATCAATAACTTTCCATTCTTATAAAGAATAACAGTACATGACCCTTTCATTATTGCCAATTCATGTTCGGACTTTGGCTTTTCAAAATGGAATCCAAAATCTTCAAGTTTTTTTAGGTCTTCCAATGTATGACTTTCGTGTTTTTGCTCTTCTTTCAAGAATTGTGTGAAATCCGAGAGACTTTTCTGAAACTTTTGATTTAGCAAATCCTTATAAGGAAACCAGCTTTTTCTAAAAAGTTCAGGGTATTTTTCAAAATTATTTTTTAAGAATTCTACTGTTTTAGGGTCTGTCATGTAGCCAGAGCCAAAGTCAATGCCTATTTGTTTTTTTATTTTTTCTATTTCTCTGTCGCCAGTCACCTTTGCAATTATTGAAGCTGCTGCAACCAATGGGTATCGCTCTGCATTATGCTCAAGGATTAATTCAATTTTTTTATTTTTCAGCAATTTTCTTAAATAGATTTTATAAGAATTGATATTATTGCTCGGGCAGTCAATTATTGCCTTATCGGGCTCGAACTGGTTAAGAATGTCCGCTGATTTTCTGGCTTCCAATTTATTTAGGTTCAAGCCATCGTGCCCGTGAACCGCTTTGTCAATTTCCTCAGCTTGAAGAATAAAAACTTTATAATATTTCAAAACCGGCAGAAGCTTTGGATACATATGCTCACGCTCGGCAGCCGTCATTAATTTTGAATCTCTTGGCTTAACCGCAATTAATTTTGGCAAATCTTTTTCTTCAATTAACGCACCACACATCACCATACAACCCAAAACCGGGCCTCTCCGAGCTTCATCAATGCCACAGATTAACATTAAAACACCTTTTTAACAAAAAAGAATTAGAGTTGATTTATAAAAATGTTTGGGAAAAATAGCGGAGGCTAGATTTGAACTAGCGACCTGTGCCCTTAGCTTTTGCTAATATGGGTGTCTAAGGCAGACAAACCCTATGAGCCATCCGATTGTGTCAGAAATCTGACAAAATCATCGGGCACTCCTGACTATTAGGTCTGTAGTCTGTGCGGCTACAGAAGCCCTACTCCGCTATAATTTTAAGAATTAAACTTTGTTTATAAACGTTACTGAAAAAAATAAAAATCCCATTCGCCGCAAGCGGCGGGGAATTTCCAACAATTAAATTTTAGAAATTAATTTTTTATTATATTTTTGTAAACTTCATCTCTTGAAATATCTTTTATTTCTCCTGCTTTCAGATTGCCGAGTTGTATGCCACCAATAGAAACCCTTTTCAAATAAACAACTTTATTGCAGATTGCATCAAACATTTTTCTTATTTGCCTTTTCTTTCCTTCTGAAATTGAAATGTAAATTTCTTTTTCTCCGGCAATTTTTATCTTGCATGGCTTTGTCTTGTATTTCTCATAAGCTACTTCCAGCTCAATTCCCTTTTCCAGAATGTTTATCTTATTTTTATCAACCGGATTTTCCAATGTTGCATAATACTCCTTTTTGATTTCATTTCTTGGATTTGAGATTAAATTTGACAATTTCCCGTCATTAGTTATTATCATCAAGCCTTCTGTATCTTTGTCAAGCCTGCCGACTGCAAAAAGAGATGCTTTCGAGTTTTTGTCTATGTTCAGTTTTTTGCTCAAATCGTATATCGTTTTTTCACTTTCGGATTTTTGCGATAAATAACCGGCAGGCTTGTTCAAAAGAAAGTAGAGTTTTCCAACTGTCTTGATTTTTTCATTATTGAATTTAATCAAAACGTTCTTTGGATTGAAAAAATAGTTTGGGTTAATGATTATTTTATTATTGATGGAGATTTTGCCGTTTCTAATGGCTTGAATGCATTCATAAACCTTTTCAAATTTCCCAGCTTTCATCAGAAACTGTTTGAGAGATATTTTTTTGGACATGTCGGAAATTGCTAAGGCGTACCTCCTGTTACTTGCAGTGCAGGGAAATCCAGCGATTTCCGAGCATGCTCAAAAATTCCATTATGACTTGAACAGAGTTCAAGTTCCCAAAAATGCAAAGCATTTTTTAGGATATTTGTAAATTGGAATTTTTGACATTCTTCAGAAAAAGCAAATCAAAGTTAAAAGGTTATCTTTTATCTAAAATTTCAACTCTTCCGTTTAATTCAACAAATGTAACTGTGTCTCCTATATTTATATCATTGATTAGCTCTGCAGGAAGATTTGAGTCCAATGTCTCATAGCTGACTGCATCCATTAATTGCACCTTATTTCCTATTTTGGATATCACCTGCCCATTCTTTCGCATTATTTCTACCTTATCAACCCTGTCAGAATGCTGAAATATAACTGCTCTTTCCCCCTTTTCCCTTAATCCCTGGATGTAAAATTTCAACTTGCTGTGAGAATGAGTCCCGACTACAATGACTTCTTTTCTTATAACCCTGACTGGCTCATTGTTGTAGATAAAGTAATTTCCTCTTTCCAATTCAGATGCGGTGGGCATTTTAAAAAACGCCGAGGGGGAGACTTTCAACAACCCTTTCATTTCAAAAGTTTCCAGTTCGAGGAACTTTATGTTCCTCCCCCGTTTTCTTTTGGTCAAGCTTTTTTTTGCGAGGCTCTTGCGAGCAAAGAAAAGGTTGTATTTGAACTCCCGTGTCCTTTCGGACAGTGGATCTGTGCGAGCCACTGCTGGTATATGAAGGGCATAACCCTTAGCAATCTTGCAGTTTATTTTGAATAAATCACCGCAATGGCCGGGCTATGCGACCTCGGCAGAATGAGAAGATTATTTTGATTGTTTATAAAATTTGTTGATTTTGTTTTTAATCAAGTTAATTATTTTCAAAATTTTCAATCTGTTCCTTTGGAACAAAATTTACTGCTCGGTTTCGCTTTCTTGCCATGTCAAAAATCGCAATAATGTATTTCAAATAGTTGTGATTTTTGAGCATGCTCGGAAATTTTTACAAAATTCAATATATAATGAAAATTTCCGACATATCGCGAAACCTCGCCTATTATATGCACTAAAACAATCGCAACGGTTCACTTTCCTCACTAATACTTCCAAAAGTCGTTCTCGTTTTTTAATTTATTTTTATTGTAATGCAACATAGACTTAACAACAAAACTTATAAACTAATATATTAACTTAAATAAAATGAAAAAACTTGGAGTATTTTTTGTGTTGTTAATCATAATTCCCTCTGTTCTTGCTGATTGGTTCTACAATAGCCAAAATATTGTTGCCAATATCAACATTTACGGTGATGCTGAGGTTGTTCCCTTAACACCAAGCGGCTACATTGATACTGCAACAATAAACATGACTTTCTTTCCAAAACAAACAGATAGGCAAGAATTGCTAAAATTTCAAACAATTCCACAAGCAGAGCTTACAGAAAATTCATTGAAATTCGCATGGAAAAGACCGGAAGGCAAGATTGATTTTAGGTTAAATACAGATGTCAAAACTATAAACACAATAATACCAGTAAATCAAAAAATAAAATTTCCAATTGAGGAACTTCCCAAAGATGTTGTTGTTTATACTAAACCAAGCGAAACTATTGACTCAAATGACGAGGACATTGTAAGGATTGCATCTGAGCTTGCCAAGGGAGAGAACGATTTGTATGCTGCGGTTTTTAAAATAGCTGATTGGACTAAGAATAATGTAAACTATAATCTAAGCACTTTGACTGCAGAAGTAAGCCAGAAAGCATCATGGGTTTTGCAAAACAAGCAAGGTGTTTGCGATGAATTGACATCATTGTTTATCGCTTTATTAAGGGCTGTAGGCATTCCTGCAAGGTTTGTTTCTGGAATTGCGTATACAAACTCTCCCTTGTTTCCGGAAAATTGGGGCGCTCATGGGTGGGCAGAAGTTTATTTTCCAAACTATGGGTGGGTTCCATTTGATGTGACTTATGGCGAATTTGGCTGGGTTGACCCAACTCATATAACATTCAAGGAGTCTGTTGATTCTGACGAGCCATCAACTTACTATAATTGGTTGGGCAGAAATGCTGACTTAAAAACAAGAAAGCTCGATATAAAAACTAATTTAATTGAAAGGATTGGTTATTTTAAAACGCCATTAAGCGTAGAAGTTTCCGCTTTGAAAAAAACGGTTAATTTTGGCTCGTATAATTTACTAACAGCCACAATAGAGAACTTAAATGATTTTTATTATGCAACTGAGCTTTATCTGAACAAACCAAAAGAAATCAAGATAGTAGGAAACGAATTAAAAAGCATTTTATTGCTGCCAAGAGAAAAAAAGAAAGTTTTTTGGTTATTAAAATTGGATGAGAATTTAGACAGCAGATTTTCCTACACATTTCCGTTAGTTGTCAGCACATTGCAAAATATCTCATCAGAGACAAGCTTTACATCTAACATAAGAGAGAGGCAAGTTTCATTTGAAGAAGTTGAGCAAATAGCAAAATTATTAGAGGAAGAGAAAGAAAAAAAGTACTCAGGAAATGTTCTTTTGGATTGTAAAATTCCTAAAAATGAGTTTTATGAGTATGAGGATGTTAAAGTTTATTGTGATGCAAAGAACACAGGAAATATTTTTTTAGAAAATGCAGACATTTGCTTTGAGAATAAATGCAAGAAAATAAGCTTGGGAATTTCGCAAACAAAAAATGTTACATTTGAAATTAACAAATCAAATTTCGGATTTAGAGAAAGTCCTGTTACTTTAAGGAACGAGCTTGTTTCAAAAGCAGCTTATGTCAGCTTTAAGGTTAATGATATGCCAAAAATTGAAATTGAAGATTTAGGGTTTCCAATAAATGTTTCCTACAATGAAAATTTTACTATTGCTTTTACGCTTTCTAAGAAATCACAGTCAAACCCAAAGAATATTGAAGTTATTTTCACTCGAAATGGGATTGAGAAAAAATGGCAGATTAATGAGTTAATAGAAAACAGAAAATTTGTATTAAATTTTATAGGAAAACAATTGGAATATGGGAGAAATAACTACAAAATAAATGTTAATTATTATGATGGATTAAAAAAATCTTATAACGTCAATAAAGAATTTTCAATAAGCTTGGCAAATATTACTTTATGGCAAAGATTTTTGTTGTGGATTAACAATTTAGGAAATATAAGTCTGAAGTCTGCAACAATTATGCTTTTTGTTGTTGGTATTCTTTTTATTGGATTGGTATGGTGGGTTGTGATGATGAAAAAGAAAATGGTTGAGTGATTAATGTTTTCAATGATGTTTTCAAAACTGGAGCAAATAAAAAAGTTTATATTAAACTGGTATTTCCCTTATATGTTGTTGAAAATGAGCCTTGGAGATAGAGTGTCAGTTGTTCTTAGCGAGACTAAGAGAGATACATTTACTAAGGAGGAGATTATTCGTGCTATTCGAGGCCAATATACACCGAATTTTTTAAAAAAGCATCCCAGAGTTGTAGGATATGCGGCTACTATTGAATTTTATCTAGGAACAATTTTTGGCTTACCTCTTGATAATTCTGATGGTGATAATCCAACTATATTACGATTTGAAAGAAGACCAGACAAAACATATGAACTTACTACTTTACCTTTATATTCTACGTAATTCTTTTGATTGGCCATTAGGTATTTTTTATAGATATACATTATCTTCAATATTATAAATAATTAAATTCAACCTTTTAAAAATATTTTACAATATAGAAAATTAATAAAAATACAAACTTTTATAAAGAAAGGCAAATTCTTAACATTTTATGGAACAAATTAATATACAAATTATAGAAAAGATTGTGCCAGACACATCGGTTATAATTGAAGGTCTGTTATCAGAAAAAGTAAAAAATAACCAGCTTAAGTCTAACGAAATAACCATACATGAAGCTGTGATTGCTGAGCTAGAGCACCAAGCTAACTTAGGCAAGGCAATAGGTTTTCTTGGATTAGATGAGATAAAAAGAATAAAAAAGCTTTCAACAGAGAAGGGCTTTGGGCTTTCTTTTAAGGGCTCACGGCCAAAAGCTGCTGAGATAAGGCATGCCTCTCTTGGCGAAATTGATTCTTTGATTAGACAATTGGCTTATGATGAAGATGCTACACTAATAACATCAGACAAAGTGCAAAGCGAGGTTGCATTAGCAAAAGGAATGAAAGTAGTTTACTATAAAAGACCTGAAAAGGGTTTGAGAAAGCTTAAGCTTGAAAGATTTTTTGACGAAACAACAATGAGTGTGCATTTAAGGGAGAATGTACCGCCTTATGCAAAAAAAGGAATGCCTGGCAATTGGCAGTTTAAGGAATTGAGAAAAGCATTGTTAAAACAAGAAGAAATTCAAGATATGTCAAGGGAGATAATAGAAGATGCAAAACTTAGAAAAGACGGCTTTATTGAAATTGAAAGAACCTGCTCTACAATTGTTCAGCTTGGAAGTTTTAGAATTGTTATAACAAGACCTCCTTTTTCAGATGGATGGGAGATAACAGCTGTAAGGCCTGTCAGAAAATTGGATTTAAGTGATTATAAGCTCACGGAAAAATTAACAAAAAGGATAGCAGAGCAGGCAGAAGGAATTCTTGTTGCAGGAGCTCCTGGAATGGGCAAAACCACATTTGCGCAGGCTTTATCTGAATATTATGCCTCAAAAGATAAGATAGTAAAAACTGTTGAAGCACCTCGAGATTTGATTTTGCCAGAGCGCATAACACAATATGCAATTTCTTATGGTGATGCTCAGGAAATACATGATATCTTATTGCTTTCAAGGCCAGATTATACAATTTTTGATGAAATGAGAAACACAGATGATTTTAAGCTTTTTGCAGATTTAAGATTGGCTGGAGTTGGAATGGTTGGAGTTGTGCATGCAACCTCTCCTGTTGACGCAATCCAAAGGTTTATTGGCAGAGTTGAAATGGGTGTTATTCCACAAGTAATTGATACAGTTATTTTTATCAAAAATGGGTTTGTTAATAAAGTTCTTGCTCTAAAGATGACAGTCAAAGTTCCTTCTGGAATGACAGAAGCAGATTTGGCAAGGCCAGTTGTTGTTGTCAATGACTTTGAAACAGGAAAACTTGAATATGAAATCTATAGCTATGGCGAGCAAACAGTTGTTATTCCAGTTCAAGAATCAAGGGAAAAGAAAAGCGGCACTCACAAGCTGGCAGAAGCGACAATCATGCAGGAATTCCAAAAATATTCAAGAAATGTTGAAATTGAGATACTATCTGACAATAAATGTGTTG
>JACPMP010000097.1 GCA_016185915.1 Candidatus Woesearchaeota archaeon | reverse complement strand
ACAAAGACAAGTTGATAAAAATTGTATGGGGTATTGCAAAGAAAAACATAATAGATATAAATAAATTAATGAGGATGATAAAAAATGCAATCATTCATTGAAAAAGCAAAAGAAATAATTGCGAAAAATCAGGATGTTATCGCAGTATTCGAAGAGCTTGACAGAACTGGCAAATTTAGAAAAAGAACTTACAAAACAAGAATTTCTTTTACAATAGATGAGGAACTCTTAAATGAATTTAGAAATTATTGCAAAAAAAATGGAATAAATATGTCAGGCAAAATTGAAAGCTACATCAGAAACGAATTGAAGAATATTAAGCAATAAAATGTTCAAAAAAGAAATCCGCGTCATAGGAGTTGATGATTCTCCTTTTAACAAATTTAAAGACTTAAAAATCCTCGTTGTTGGAGTTATAATGAGGGGTGGCTCTTGGGTTGATGGAATTCTATCAACAAATGTTAGAGTTGACGGAGATGACTCGACAAAAAAGCTGATTGAGATGATTAATAAATGCAAATTCAAGCCACAACTTCAATGTATATTCCTTGATGGAATTGCAGTTGCTGGATTTAATGTTATTGATGTCAAGGAATTAAATAAAAAAACTAATTTGCCTGTAATAACTGTTATCAGAAGAATGCCGGATATAGACAATATAAAAGGGACATTAATAAAAATCAATAAAAAAGAAAAAATAAAATTAATAGAGAAAGCTGGAAATGTTGTTCGAATTGATAATATTTTTGTTCAACTAACTGGAATTGATTTGGAGGAAGCAAAGAAGATTCTCAAAATTGTATGTACAAGAAGCTTAATCCCAGAGCCATTAAGATTAGCTCATTTAATTGCTTCTGGGGTTACTGTTGGAGAAAGTAAAGGAAGGGCTTGAAATTTTTGTAATTATAGTAAATGACTCACGAGTCGCCTAAAAGCTGTTTTAGTAGATAATATGTTTAATAAGGAGATAGTGATTAATACCCAATTTATATATGGATATGAAGTTTAAGGCGACTCGAAAGTAAATGACTTTAATTTTAACTCAAAATCAAATACAAAAAGAAAACTTCTTGGCCGTATAGCAACGATCCACAGTTTGCTAAATTTGACAAAGATGTTCTAAAGGATAATAATTTTCGAACTGTGAAGGAAGCAATGAATGGAATTGTCTATTATTTCGATAATGAATTGAGTTTTAGGAATCGGTCTACTTAACTTACCTTCTCTTCTCTCGCATACTTGCCAAGAACCTCTTTTGCAGCTTCCATAAGCATTTCTTCTTTCTCTGTAGGAATTACAGCCCCTGCTGCATTTTGATGTCCTCCGGATTCAGCATTTCCAATTCCATCAATAATCTCCTCAATAATATTTTTTAAATCAAGGTTTCCATTAATATTGTTTGTTGTTCTTAATGAGACTTTTGTATTTCCGTCAAGAGCTTGCGCCATTGAAAGAATAAAAGTATTATTGGCCATGACGTTTGATTTGGATAGTATAGAAGCAAGTGTGCCAATCATAGTTGACATTACCTTACCCTTGGCATTTATAATGACAAACCTATTGCCCCACAACACATCATCACTAAATTTATTTTCATTATACCAGTTCAAAGCATTAACAATCTCTTTCTTGTAATCAGCTAAGCTTCTGATGGCTTGTTGCTTTATTTTCTTGTCGCCTAAGCATGTACCAATCCCAAGAGAAGCTCTTCCAAGTCTGCCACAGGCATTAAGCAATGTTGCAAACTCTTTTGCATCTCTAGTAGGGCTTTCCTCTTCCTCATGAGGCAGAATATATACATTCCCAAGAACATCATCTGGGTTTGATTCGTTCAACCTCTTCATTATAATTCCTGTTACCAATTTCTTCATATCTTCATCATCCAAATGAATAATCTTCTTCCATTCCTTCCCATTTTTTGGCTCAATTCCTATCTGGTAAAGAAATTGTATTGCACCGCTTTCACTTCCACTTACACCGGGTATATATGGGTCTGTGCAGTATTCAAGAGCTTTATGCAATGGCTTTGTTTGAGTGCCAAAAATCCTTAGTCCTTTAACTACCTTAATCTTATTCTTCCCAACCGCTATTTTGAGAATCTCGTCATTCAAGTGCAAGAAGCCATTTTGCTCCTGCAAGTCACCTATCGCACCAACAACTGCAATATGTGCAAGCTCCTCCATGCTGCTGTCAACAGCACAGGCAAACCTAAAAACAACTCCAGCACCGCTAATTTCTTTGCCGCCATCAATTCCGCAAATATGGGGATTTGCAAATACTATGCTGCCGAAGTCATCAATCTCCTCAGTGCTGTGATGATCAAGAATAAATACAGTTTTGTCCTTAAGCAGTTCTTTAATGTCACTAAGAACTCCAGAACCAATGTCTGTAAAAATAAAACATTTATACGGCTCTGCCGCTAGCTGACTCAACAAGCTTTTATTCAACTGCTGCACTATTGACACAGAATACTTTCTGTTGTCGTTGTTCAGCAGCTTTATCATGATGGAGCATGCGCTTATTCCATCTGCATCCAAGTGGCTAATCAGCCGTATAACCTCTTTTTTATCAATCTTCTTGAATTCTTCAGAAGCATTTTGTATAATTTCATTAAATTTTTCATAACAATCCATTAAAAGCACCTTTTTATTTAATATCACATTTTTTAATTTAGTAAATGTTTTTATACTTTTTTATTTCCCAAATCTTCTTTCCCTTTTATTAAATTCTTCAATACAACTAACCAAATCCCCCTTGGTAAATTCTGGCCATAACTTTTCCATGAAAAATAGCTCACTATAGCTGGATTGCCACAAAAGGAAATTGCTTATCCTAATTTCGCCACCTGGCCTTATTACTAAATCCGGCTCGCTTTTAAGGTAAAGATTGTTGGTTATTAAATTTTCATTTATGTCCTCAACATTTATTTTGCCTTTTTTTACCTTTTCAGCTATCTTCCTAACAGCATCTGTTATTTCCTGCCTGCTGCCGTAAGCCATTGCAAAATTAACTATGAAATTCTTATGCTTCTTAGTCTTTTCCATTATATCCAGCATTGCCTTTCTTATGTCTTTTGGAAACATATCAAGTCTGCCAATAACATTAAACCTTATGTTATCCTTGAAAATGCCTTTTTTTTGCTTTATTTTGCCAAATTCTTTTCTGAACAAATCAAAAAGGTAATCAATCTCTTTTTTTGTCCTTCTGAAGTTCTCAGTTGAGAAAGAATACAATGTAAGCTCTTTTACTCCAAGCTCTTGACACCATTTAAACAATTCCTCAAGCTTTCTCAATCCAAAATCGTGACCCTTCCATGGTTGTAAGCTAAGTTTTTTGGCGAAGCGCCTGTTGCCGTCTAAAATAATCGCGATTTTTTTTGGTACTTTAGAAACCATAGAAAATGAAAATTATAGAAGTTTATATAACTTCCCAAATGTCAAAAACACTCCGCACTAAAGTACAGTCACAACTGACTGATTTTCGGGGTACTGAAAATACAAAGTATTTTCATGATGCTCAAAAACTAAAAAGTTTTTGGCATAATCCGACAAAAACCTCCCGAGGTACTTTTATGCCCGCTTCAACAAAAGCCCTTGCCAGCTTATATCCGTCATTTTGTTCGTCACCTTCAGGATTAAATCCAAGCAGGTTTTTTAAGGTAAAATCACACATAAATCCATCATTAATCAATAAAGCAACCTTCTTTTTGTTTTTTTGAATTTTCATATTGTTTAAATCTATCGAGAATTCCTCTTTGCTTATACCAAACTTAGAGAACTCCCATTCAATTAAGTCATTTATTATTTTGTTTTTGTTATTGTTTTCAATATACTCTTGAATATCTTTAATTTTCAAATATTCTAAAAAATCAATATTATTCACTAAATTGAAACGATAAGCTTTACCGACATAATCTTTGACTTTTTGTCTGCTGCCTTTCCTAAGCCACTTATTCTCTACAACGTAAGCGTATTCCTTACCTTTGATTTTTTTAATGCGGAAGAATGACATTTTCAAGATAATTTCAATTTTGTTTTATCAACAATATTGTAATAATACATCTTCATCGATAGTTAGGCACTATGAATTTATAAGCTTTTTGATGGAATTTTAGAATTATTTTCATATATAAAATAAAAATTATACGAACTTTTTGAGAAAACAAAGAAAAAACTATCTTATCTCTTTGACAAACTCTTTTTTAAATTTTGCATTAGTCTTGTGCAAGCGCTCAACAGCATTTATCAAGGCATTTTTTGGGCTTTCTTCACCATCAGTTTCAACTATCATCTGAGGCATGCTGATTTGAGGATGCCTAATGCTGTATGTTGCAATTTTAACATGCTTGTCATCCCAAAGTTCTGTTTTTATCGCATTACACAAAGTGTGGTCAGCACCCTTCACTTCTATAATCAGCTTATTCTTTTTATCGTCGAGTATTTTTATTTCCATTTTAACATGTAAAAAATTTTGCTATTAAATATACTGAAATTTTTGCCTATTTAAAAAGCTTTTCAAACCTCAAACAGCTTACATTAACCCTATGAATTTGTCGTCGATGGAATGAAAAAGTGGCTTTTAGTGGAAACCTAAAGTCCCAAATATGAGTGATTTTTGAATCATTTTTGGCAGAAAATCGTTGCAAAAACTCCTTAGTCTCACTTTTATGAAAAGAGTATACGATAGAAGCAATTTTCATAGCACTTTTCAGGAAGAAGATATCATTATGCCTCACTTTGGTTCCAAAAGGCGGATTTTGAAGCACTACATCTGCCTTTATTTCTAGCTTTCCAATATCTTGGCAGATAAACTCAGTACTTCCGAGTACATAACCCTCACTTTTCACCTTTGAAATGTTATTTTCAGCTATTTTTAAGGATTTTTCATCAGAATCGATAAAAAGTACATTCTTCGCACCTATCAACAATGCCCCTATGCCAAGTATGCCTGTGCCGCATCCAAGATCAGCGATGGTCATTTTTTCTATATCTCCCAAAAGAAAAGCGTTCCAAATCACAGAGGCACCTATCTCACTATCCATCAAGTACTGCTCTTGCCTCACTTTTGGCTTGTAAAATCCTTCCAAGCCAGACAAAATAATTGCAAGCCTTGATTTTGACATAATCTGCTTCATTTTAACTCTCACTTTCCACGAGTAAACCTAAGTTTTTTATTTATTTTCGATATAGAAAATAAATTTTAGTTCTTACTCTACTGTTTTTATCTATCCCTCACTCTTAATAAGCAATTAGTTACCCCTTCCTTTATATTTAACTTTCTAAAAATTGAATTGGAAATTTTTGAATTTTTATTTTTAATCTTATTTTATTGTTTTTATTCTAATGGCTTCTTATTAAAATTTACAAAAATTAATAAATTAATTACAGGCATTATCCAATTTTATATTCCCACTACAATCCTATTATATTCCCAATATTATCCTGTCCCAGTCTCCAATTTCAAAAATTGTAGACTATAATAATTCCCAATTTGGTCCTATTATAGTCCCAAAATATTCCCAAAAAACCAAAAGATTTAAATAATTGGGACTATAAAGAACGATTATGTTTTGGAAAAAAGAGAACAATACAGAAAAAAAACTAAATCAAATTAATGAACTCTTAAAAAGATCATTTGCGAATGTAAAAAGGGATACAACCAACATTTTTCAATGGCTTAATTACTTCTACAAAAAAAATATGGAGCAGGAGCAGTTAATTAGGCAGCTTCAATTGGAGCTTTCTTACATACCAAAAACAAGAGAGGAAATAAAGCACATTATAGACGACTATTACTCTTTTGGGAGCATAATGACTAAGATAAGGGAATTGAATGATAAAGTGGATGAATTAGCGCGAAAGCAAATAAGGCGCGAAGAGCCTTATCCTATGTTGAGAGAAACGCCTAAAGAGCTACAAACAATTTCTGATATTGAAATAAGATTAGGGCGTCTGGAGCAGAAGAAGATGTCAATTAAGGAAAAAATAATTAAAAGGTTGACAAGAAATTCAAAAGAATACATCAAGAGTGTAATACTTTCCTACATTGGAAAATATGAAAAGATATCGGCATTGCAGCTTAAAGAAATGATTGTGGATGAGCAGAATTTTTGCTCTAAAAGCTCATTTTATCGCTTACTCGAGGAAATTGAGCAGTTAGATAATATTGGAGTTATAAAACAGGGCAAAGAGAAGCATTATATGTCAAAAACCACTAGTCACAGGCTTGTGTAACGCAAGAAATAGAAATCTATTTAAACGAGCATATTTCCCATAATTTTGGGGTGATTAATATTTTTGGGAAAATCTTTCTTAGAGGCATCGGTCTAGAAATCAGTAGGATAAACCAAATGCTCAGAGCGGAATTTACAAAAATCAAGCATGAGTTCGAGGAGCATTTGCAGGCGATTAATGAGAATTCAAATGAAATTGCTGCAAATTATGAATACATCTGCGAGATTGAAAGTAAGCTAGACAAATTAAGCGAAAGAGTTGACCATATTCAAATGTATTTGGAATCAAATTCAAATATCGCTATTGCAAAAAGAAATAATTTTGATGTAAAAAGACTAAATAGAAGAGAGCAGGAAGTGTTTTTAGTCATTTATACGCTTGAAGAGGAGAAGGGTAGCATTACATATGAAGATATTGCAAAAAAGCTCACCATATCAGAGCAATTGGCAGGCAACTATGTAACATCAATAATAGAAAAGGGAGTTCCAATATTGAAGAGATATATTAATTCAAAGCCTTATTTAAGGCTAGACCCAGAATTTAAGACATTACAAGCAAAGGAAAACATTTTGCAATTAAGCCTGCAAGAGTTTGGCTTTTAAAACTTTTTATTACTCAAAAATTTTCAAATTTTTGAGTTCCCAAAAATCCTAGATTTTTTAGGATTTGATTAAAAATTTTAAGCAACACCTTATTATATCTCCCTTATACCAAAATATCAATGAGAGGTGATATTTATTAGTTTTTTCAACATTCTTTCATCTTTATTCTTATATCTATGGAACCTTTTTTTATACTGGCTTTCTATTTTTGGAGCTCCTTTTCAAGAGCCGGAAATGTTTTGGATAATCATCCCAATATGGATTAACTGGTTCTTTACAGAGTTTTTTGTTGAAAAGCATGGAACAACCTTTGGGAATGCTGTTAGCAATGGTGTAATACCAATACTTGCAAGCCTTGACTGGACAAGGTATCTTTACAGGCTTTTAGAAGATGGCTTAATAAAATTTACATTTGACGTTTTTCTAAAGTTCTTATTAGCACTTATTATATTTGGATATGGTGTTTTTGTTATTGTAGCAGGGATCAAGATAAAAAGAATTATTTTTTATGTTGGAAGAATAAGGTGGATCACTTATGTCTTGGTGATGTTTACACCAGTAATTTACGATGTAATAGGTTTTAGTTTATACACATTAACCGCCATCATATTATTCTTTCCATTTTATTATTGGGTTATTGAATTTTTTGATAGAATCACGCCAGAACCGCGCGTTTATCAGGAAGAACATTCATAAGCTGTCTAACGGACTTTTTACTTTTTTTAGTTGCTGAGTTGAAACCTTTGTGTAAATTTGTGTTGTTGAAAGATTTGAATGTCCAAGAAGCTCTTGTATAACCCTTATGTCAGTTCCAGCTTCAAGAAGATGAGTAGCAAAACTGCTTCTCAAAGCGTGGCAAAAAACTCTTTTTTTGATTCCAGCTTTATTTGCTGATTCAGTGACGATCATTTGAGCTTGTCTCGTTGTAATGGGCTTATCATCTCTTGCGAAAATGAATTGCGACTTATGCTTTCTACTATTAAGGTACTCTTTTAGGTGCTGAATTAAGTTGTCTGACAGAATAATATATCTCTCCTTGTTCCCCTTTCCATGCCTTACCTTCCCAATTTTTTCATTTAAATCAAGGTCATCAATTTTTAAGCCCACACATTCACTTACTCTTAATCCAGAGGAATACATAAACTCAACTAGAAGTTTGTGTTTTGGATTTTTGATCACGATGAGGAGTTTTTTTATTTCATCTTTTGTCAGAACTGTCGGCAGTTTCTTCTCAGATTTTGGCGGTTTGATCGCATTAAATGCCCTATTTTGCAAGATTTCGTTGTAAAAGAATTTGAGAGAGCTTAAAGCCAAATTTGTGCTGCTTGGCCTGTATTTTTTGTTTGACATTAAATAAGCAATGAACCTTTTTGCATCACTTTCATCAACATTTTGTGGTTCTTTCTTTGCAAACTCAATAAATTTTTTGTTGTGATAAATATAAGAATCAACAGTGCGCTTGCTAAAACCCCTTATTTTAAGTTCTGTTTCAAGTTTGTCAAACAAGCTTTTCACCTCTTAACATAATTCGTAGGATGCACTTTTTCAGTGTTGTAACCTTTCTGCTTAAGTACATCTTTAACCTCTTCATAATACTGGTAAGTATGTATCATTTTGTGGCAATTTGGGCATAATCCAATTAAATTACCGTCGCCATTATTTTGCCTATTACCGTCTAAGTGATGTAAGGTAATTAGTTTATCAAAGTCACAAGATACGCAGGATTTCGTAAGCTCTCTTAATTTTTCTAGGCTAATACTATGCGACTTTTTGGCATTGTAACTCTTCGTTAAATCATAATGATGCAATCTAACATGACACCCAGCACACAATCCAAAAGCTTTATGTGGTCTTGTTCTTCCGCAGCTTTTACACTTTATATCCTTGCTTTTCCAAGAAAATGTCTTATAGCACCTATAACAATATCCCTTGGCATGATATTCTTTCCTTTTTTTGCAGCCTGGACAATCAATGAGAAAACGGCCATTGGGATTGGGATTTTGGTATTTTTTTATATTTTTGATGACCATTAATCTTTTCCTGATGTAGAAATATATAAATGTTCGTTTTTTGTTTCTTTACTAACTTCTTACAATATGCATTAGATGAACTTTTTTGCCACCTTATTTATTTTACGTATGAAAATAATACGATTAACCAACCGAAACCCCATTTTCGAGAATTTATCTAGCCTTAAACGTTGAAAGATGATGTTTTTCAATGAATTTACACATTAACGAAAACTCAATAACTAAAAATTCAATAAAAACAAAATAATCAATCCAGCCCCCTTCCAATCCCCCCCCGCCACCCACCCCCAACGCTGAAAGCCATTTGAGAATCCTTAAATATTTCATGAGCTTGTCCAATTTGATATGGCTCAAAGGATACCTCTTAAACAATTTAAAGAAAATGTTGATAGATTAGAAATGTACATAAGACGGCATCCAGCATTTGATGGCATAGAAAATTGGCCAAAGCCAGACCATAGGGATTATTGGCCTCTAAGATGGCTAATGGAGTATCTACTTATTGTTAAGAATGAGTATTACAGGAGAAGTGCAAGGAAGAAAAGATATAGAAAAAGAAAAAATAATTGAAAGTTTCACATAAGCTTTAATTCTGATTCAGGAATACCTGCCGCTCTGAGCAATCTTTTAGCATATTCTATCGACTTTTGACCGCTATTGTGAGTTTCAACCCAATAGCCGCAGTTTAACTTAGCGGGAACAGTAAAATGTTTTCCATCATTATGAACAGGTTTAATATTTATTATAAACCTTTTGTATCCCGAAGAAACAGGTATTCTGGATTTATCAAGCAACCTATTATCCATAAGGTAGTTTGCAGTTTCAACTAAAATATCTGTGAACGACCCTATATTTATTGAAAAATTCCTTATCACAATTTTTGTTGGTAACTTACTATAACTTTCGTATGGTTGCGTTTCTAAATCCTCACTTTCAAAATTAGAATCTTCATTAAATGTAGTGCTTACTTCACCCTTTGTTAACTCAATTAATTTCATATGAGTAAACTCCTCTATTTCTTCATCAGAAAAATCATTGTTATTATCCAATATTTGTTGTTTAATGACTTTTGATATAGGTTTAATTAATGATTCTGGTGAAGAAATTATTGTTTGCCAAGTTTCAGATAATAAATCTTGTTTTTTTATTAGTGAATTTAGATTATTGATATTTTCTTTTGAAATGTTTTTTAATCTCAAAACTACTTT
>JACPMP010000089.1 GCA_016185915.1 Candidatus Woesearchaeota archaeon | reverse complement strand
CTTTTATTAGTTCATTAATCAGCTTCTCATCTACAAAAAGAGATTTTGCAATTTTTTGCAAAGTATTTTTCAATGAATCGCTGAGTTTTTCGAGGACCATTCAGCTAAGTTGTTGTTCTAAATTTATAAAATTATTTGTTTTTATAAGAAATCAGATTTTTAATCATAACTTCAACCCAATTCAAACCTATCGAAACCTATTTATAAATGCTAATCTTATAGCATATTATGTCAAACAAAAACCTCCTTTTATTGTCTTTGGAAGATGCAAAAATCAAAAAAATATCGAATGTGATAAGCAATGACTCTTGCAGAAAGATTTTAGATTATCTCTCAAAAAAGGATGCAACAGAGTCAGAGCTTGCAGAAAAGCTGCAAATTCCTATCTCAACTGTCCACTATAACCTTCAACAGCTTATGGAAACTGGTTTGATTGAATCCAAAGAATTTCATTACAGCGAGAAAGGCAAGGAAGTCAGCCATTACAAACTTGCAAACAAATATATAATAATAGCGCCAAAGATGACTTTTGGATTAAAGGAAAAGTTAAAGAGTATTTTGCCTGTTGCATTTATTGCTAGTGCCGCAGCCCTCTTCATTCAATATTTCCAGAAGTTTTTTGCTTATGGCGGCACTACTAGAATATTTGTGGAAACGAAACAAACTTTAGTAAGAGAAACACTGATTACACAAAAAGCCGCTGAATCTGCCCCTTTTGCAAAGGAAGCGGCCGTTGCCGGGGCATCAGCAATACAAAAAGCACAAGAAGGAATTGTTAAGGCTATACCTTCAGCACTTCAAAACATCACCAATAAAACAAATGAGTACGTGCTAACTCCAAAAATTACGACTAGCACAGTAACAGTGCCACCTCCAATTTGGCAAAATATAGCATTATGGTTTTTTGTTGGCGCTATTTTTGCATTAATGGTTTATTTTGTTTATAGTGTAATCAAAAAGAATGTTGAATAATAACTTCAAAGCAATTAGAAGCCATAAACAGGTATTTATATACAAGCATTCCACCAATCAATGGAATTGAAAAAACTAATAAACAGCAAGGAGACGTTTAAAGATGATACAGATGAAAAAACATAAAACCATAATTGGGCTTTGCATTTTGATGATTTTAACAGCAGGTGTTTTATTGGCTTCATGCACTACTCCTCCGAGCAGTGTAAATGGCGGGAGCAAAACACCAAAAGATTCCCAAGGAAAAAAATTAGTTGAGTTGGAAGCAACGCAGGAGCTCAAGAAATTCTCATCTGCTCAGGAAATCAAGGAATTCCTGAAAAATTCTGCTGCTAATCAAGGCTATGGGGGAATTTATTCTAAGGCAGCAAGAGGGATGGGGTCTGATGTCATGATGGCGGTTACTGAAAGTGCTGCGCCTCAAACTGCCGCAGCTAAAAGCGCTGAATCTTCAGCAGGCGCATCCCAATACTCAAAAACAAACATCCAAGTTGAAGGAGTTGACGAAGCTGATTTTGTTAAGAATGACGATAAATACATATATATTATTTCTCAAGACAAGATGGTTATAGTAGATGCATACCCCGCGGAAAAAGCGGAAATATTGTCAAAGACAAAAATTGACGGCAGGCCCCGGGATATGTACGTTAACAAAGACAGACTTGTGGTATTTGCTGACGATAACGATGAAGTGTATGCTCTTTCAGAATATGATTTCATACCAAGGCCAAGGCAGACTGCAGCAACTCACGTCTATATATATGACATTTCGGACAGAAAAAACCCAAAGCTCGCAAAAGATTACAGCATTAAAGGCAATTATTTCCAGTCAAGAATGATTGGGGATTACGTGTACTTTATCGCGAGGGAGTGGGTTTACTACTATGGCAACTTTGTTGATTTGCCGATTGTGAAGAGCGCCTCAAGGACAATTACAAGGCCGGATATTTATTACTTTGATAATCCGGAAGACTCCTACAGCTTTAATACTGTTGCGTCTTTCAACATCTTTGACGACAAGGACAAAGTAAATGCCAAAACATTCATGATGGGACAGTCAAACAACCTGTATGTATCGCAGAACAATATTTACATAACTTATCAAAAGAATTTGCCCTACAGATATTACAGGGTTCACAATGAAGAAAGATTCTTTGATGTTGTTGTTCCTCTTCTGCCGTCTGAACCCCAAGACAAAATTAAGGAAATCAAAAGCGACAATGGCTTGAATTCATACGAAAAATGGGACAAAATTTCCTCAATACTTGAAGAGACATACAACAAAATGGACAAAGATGAGAAAGAAAAGTTATTTGATAAAATAGAGAATGCTATTGAGGAATACGAAGCAAAACTTGAAGCTGAAAGAAGAAAAACAGTTATACACAAGATTAAGATTGACAAAGGGGATATTGAGTACCAATCAAAAGGTGAAGTGCCTGGCTATCTGTTGAACCAGTTTTCAATGGACGAGAATGGAGAATATTTTAGAGTTGCAACAACAACAGAGATATATGGAAGAAAACGCTTTGAGATGTACAATAATGTTTTTGTGCTTGACAAAAAGCTAAATGTAGTTGGAAAGCTTGAGGACATTGCACCTGATGAAAGGATTTACTCAACAAGGTTTATAGGCAACAGGCTTTACATGGTAACATTCAAGAGAATAGACCCCTTGTTTGTTATCGATTTGTCAAATCCTGAAAAGCCGAAAATACTTGGAGAATTGAAGATACCGGGCTTTTCAGATTACTTGCATCCTTACGATGAAAACCACATTATTGGAGTTGGAAAGGAAACAGGTTCAAACGAATGGGGAGGCGTATCGACAAAAGGGGTAAAGCTTGCTCTATTTGATGTTTCTGATATCAGCAAACCGAAAGAACTCGATAAGTATGAAATAGGGGAAGCAGGCACGGATTCTGAAGCATTAAGAGACCATAAGG
>JACPMP010000088.1 GCA_016185915.1 Candidatus Woesearchaeota archaeon | reverse complement strand
TCTCAAGCATCTCGTAACCAGTAAGCTCAAGTTTGACCTCTTTTCGCATATTAGCTACAATATAGCTAACTACTATAAAATCATTTCGCTGTTATAGAATATACTTCAAGAAAAAATGAGTCACTTCACTAAATGATTATTAAAAAACGAAAGCTTTATATATAACCTATTGCTACTTCTTTATAAATTTTGTTAAAGCTCTCGACTTTAACATCAATTGGGGGTAAAGGGGTTAATAAATCTTTTGTTAAATAAAACTACGTAGGTGAACCAAAATGCCAGAACTCGTTAAAAAATGCCCGGAATGTGGCGGTATAAACCTTTCTTGGAATAGGGATAGAGGCGAGATTATTTGCAGAGATTGTGGATTGGTTATTGAAGAGAAAATGGTTGACTTCTAGCAGGAATGGAGGGAATTTGACAGCGAGGAAGGCGAAAAGAGAAGGCGTTCAGGCGCTCCAATGACTTACACTCAGTATGACCAAGGTTTAGGCACAGAGGTTGGTCAAAAGGCAGATTTGTTCAAGCTAGGCGGCAAGGATAGAAACAAATTTTTTAGATTAAGGAAATGGCAGTACAGGATTTCAACTGCTATTGAAAGAAACCTTAAATTGGCGCTTGCAGAATTGAAAAGAGTCAGTTCTTATTTAAAACTGCCAAAATCTGTTGAAGAGGAAAGCGCTAGAATATATACTTTAGCTGTCCAGAGAGGGCTTGTCAGAGGAAGAAGCATGGAAAGTGTTGTGGCAGGTGCTTTGTACGCTGCTTGTCGCAGGCATGATCGAGGCAAGCGGCATTGAGAAGAAGGAAGTAGGCAGAACCTACAGGTTTATAACAAGAGAGCTTGGAATTACAATTTTGCCTTCAAACCCAGCTGATTACATAGCAAGATTTGCATCTGCATTAAAGTTGAGTGCAGAAACACAAAGCAAGTCAATTGAAATTCTTGAGCAAGCTCAAAGGTCAGAGTTAACATCTGGAAGAGGCCCAACAGGAATTGCAGCTGCTGCTTTGTACGTGTCTGCTTTGATTCATGGCGAAAAAAGAACGCAAAGGGAAGTTGCAGATGTAGCAGGAGTAACAGAAGTTACAATTAGGAACAGATACAAAGAGTTGCTTGATGAGCTTGACTTGGAAGACGACATCAAAAAGACAAAGAAAAAGAAGAAACGGTAAAAATTTTTATAATTTGAATAATACTTTCTCAAAACCAACAATCTTATTATTCTTTATTTTAATACCTTCTTTACTCAATAAAGCAATCTTTTTCTTTACCTCTTTGCTTTTTGGATTTATGCTTCCAGAAAATCCTCCAATAGAGCCATCAGATTTCACAACCCTATGACAAGGCACTACAGGAGCGTAAGGATTACATCGCATTGCCTGCCCAACTGCCCTGTAAGCTTTAGTTCCTACAACTTCTGCAAGAATTTTATAAGTTGTGACTTTGCCTTTTGGAACTTTCTTCAATAGACAATATATTTTTTCATTGAAAGAATTTGTTCTAGGCATTTTTAATTTTATTCAATATTATTTTTGTAATGATTTTTTGAATGTAAAATTGAGGTACTCCTTTATTTATTTTATTCCTGACATAACTCATTTTTTTATTTTTCCATTAAATTTTCTAAACAATAAAAATTAAATTAAAATTTTTAATGACAAACAAAATTCTTGTTCTTTAGCCAATATTTCTGGTGATATTCTTCTGCTTTGTAGAAAGTTGAGGATGGTGCTATTTCTGTTACAATTGGCTTTTTATATTTCCCGGATTTTTCCAGTTTCTCTTTTGAGGCAATTGCTGCTTTTTTTTGCTCTTCATTATGGTAAAAAACAGCAGACCTATACTGACTACCTATATCTGGTTCTTGCCTGTGCCATTGCGTTGGATCATGAATACTCCAGAAAACATCAAGGAGCTTTTCATAAGAAACAATGCTTGGGTCGTATTCAACTTGAACAGCCTCAGCATGTCCTGTTTCATCTGAGCAGACATCTTCATAGCTTGGATTTTTGAAATGCCCTGCTGTATAACCCGCAGTTGTATTTACAACCCCTTTTACTTTGCTAAAAGCGTGCTCCACGCCCCAAAAACAGCCTGCTGCAAAAGTTGCAATTTTGGTTTTTTGTTTGAGCATTTATGAAAACCATAATTAAACTTATTTTTATAATTTTTCCCAAATTGAACCAGAATTAAAAAATGCTCCCGCCAAGTACTGCATGGTTTTGAGATTGTGAAGGGATAAACTGGTTTTTGTGCTGAGAATAAATATCAACATTACAGTTTATTTGATGAATTGATTGTTGTATTTAATAAACTGCGGGATGCAACGAGAGTGTAGTTTGGTATAATCAATCATCCTTAAGCAGGTACATATAAGGGATTATAAGGAGGAAAATCTTCGCAGTAATATGTTCCATACATGATGTACCTAGTTGTTAAAGGATCGACTCTATGCAAGCAACAAGTAGGGGCATAAGGATAAACAGAAAGATCATCATTCT
>JACPMP010000087.1 GCA_016185915.1 Candidatus Woesearchaeota archaeon | reverse complement strand
ATGTGGTTGGTACTCCAACCATTGTTCCTTTTCCTGATAATTTCCACGATTTTTGCGTTATTGAGTTTCATAGAAACCCAATATTTTTTATCGTCAGGAAATAGTTTTGGGATAGAACAAAATCAAACTCCACCACAACATTTATAAATCTGCCATTATTCCAAAACACATAATTTCACGTGTTTAGTAATTGAACACGCAGCATAACAAGCCTGAAAAGATTGCTTTTTCAGTACAGTTGATTAAACTGTTTTCTACAAAAGGCTTTCAATAAAAGGCTTATTTTGCAGTCAAACAATCATAGATATAATAGTCTAAGGTGATAGCAGCAAACAAATGCCAAGAACAAGACAACCGAGAGCAGGAAGCATGCAGTTTTGGCCTAGAGTCAGAGCTAGATATAATTATGCAAGAATAAGAAACTGGCCAACAAGCAATGAAGCAAAACCCTTGGGGTTTGCTGGCTACAAGGTTGGTATGACCCATCTACTGATTAATGACAACCGCGCCCATTCTTTAACAAAAGGCACAGAGATTTTCTGCCCAACCACAATTGTGGAATGCCCCCCACTTAAGACTGCTTCTATAAGATTTTACAAAAATACCAAAAACAGTTCAAAGTTGGTTTCTGAGACATTCGCTGATTCTCTTGACAACGAATTGGAAAGAAAAACTACAATCCAAAAAAAGAAAGGAAAAGAAACTGTGAATGGTGAGCGAGTTTCTTCGCGAACCTCACAAGCCACTGATTTTGATTTTGTAAGGTTATTATGCTACACTCAGCCAAAATTGACTGGCATTGGGAAAAAGAAACCAGAGCTTTTTGAAGTGGCTGTTGGAGGTGGCAAAGAACAACAATTAACTTATGCAAATGAAAAATTAGGAAAGGAAATAAACATAAGTGAGGCATTCAAGGAAGGACAACTATTAGATGTTCATTCTTTAACAAAGGGAAAAGGATTCCAAGGACCAATCAGAAGATTTGGTGTTCAATTAAGGCATCATAAGTCGGAGAAGAGCAGGAGAAACCCAGGATCTCTAGGCCCGTGGAAATCACAAGGACACGTAATGTGGAGAACAGCTCATGCTGGCAAGACAGGTTATAATTTAAGGACAGAATACAATAAATGGCTCATCAAAATAGGAAATAAATTTGATGAAATAAATGTAAAAGGCGGCTTTGTTCATTATGGTATTGTAAAAAACCCATATATCCTGGTCAAAGGATCAATAGGGGGGGCGCAGAAAAGATTGATAAGATTAACAGGAGCGATTAAATCAAAAAAAGAGGTTGTTTGGGAAACACCTCAAATAACGTACACGAGCATTGAATCAAAGCAAGGCACATAAAATGAAGCTTGATATTTTAGATTTAACAAAAAATAAGGTAGGAGAAATTAAATTACCTCTGCAGTTTGCAGAAGAATTTAGGCCAGATTTAATACAAAGAGCAGTATTGGCTATTCAAAGCCACAAAAGACAAAGCTATGCAGCAAGCAAAGAAGCAGGAAAAAGGGCTTCTGCAAAATTGTCAAGAAGAAGAAGGGATTATAGGGGATCTTATGGTTTTGGAATATCAAGAGTCCCAAGAAAAATCTTGACAAGAAGAGGGACAAGAATGAATTGGGTGGGCGCTTTTGCGCCAGGCACTGTTGGAGGAAGAAGAGCACACCCACCAAAATCCGAAAACAGTTTGTGGAGGAAAATAAATGAGAAAGAACGGGCAAAAGCAATCAGGAGTGCAATCACAGCCACAATTATGAGTGATGTTGTTGAGCAGAGAGGACATTCAATCCCAGCCAATTACCCCTTTGTTTTAGATGACAAATTTGAATCAATAAACAAAACAAAAGATGTTATTGAGGTATTCAAAAAATTGGGCTTGGAAAACGAATTAGCACGAGTAAAGGAAAAAAGTATAAGAGGAGGAAAAGGCAAAGCAAGAGGAAGAAAATACAAAAAAAAGAAAGGTCCTTTGATTGTAGTTTCAAGAATAAATAAATTAAGCAGAGCAGTTGCAAATATACCTGGGATTGATGTTGTAGAGGTAAAAAACCTAAATGCAGATTTGCTTGCGCCAGGCTCAAAGGCTGGGAGATTAACGTTATGGACAAGCGCTGCAATAAATATCTTAGAAAAAGAGAATTTGTTTAAATAAAATGGACCCATACAATACAATAAAATATCCATTATCAACTGAAAAATCAATAAGGTTGATGGAAGCAGAGAATAAGCTGATTTTTGTTGTGCGCAAGAAATCAACAAAGAAAGAGATTAAGAAAGCTATAGAAGTCATGTTCAAAGTAGAGGTTGAAAATGTCAACACGTTTGTAAATGCAGAAGGGGAGAAAAGAGCGTATGTTAAATTCTCTGCAAAAAATCCTGCTATTGATATAGCAACCCAAATGGGTTTGATGTGAGGTGATTTAAAATGGGCAAAAATTTAATACAGCAGAAGAGGGGAAAAGGCAGCCCTAGGTACAGGGCACCAAGCTTTAGATACAAAGGAACTGCAAATTTTGCAAGATACGAAGAAGGTAAGACAATTAATGGAAATATCACAAATATTGTTCACAGCAGCGGCCATAGTGCCCCTTTGATGGAATTAAAATACAGCAACGGTGAAGTAGGATTATTGCAAGCGCCAGAAGGGATAAAAGTAGGAGATAAAATAGAGATGGGCAAAGATGTTGAATTAAAAGCCGGAAATATTTTGCCATTAAAGAATATTCCAGAAGGAACATCAATTTACAACATAGAATCAAATCCAGGAGACGGCGGCAAATTTGTAAGGACAAGCGGAGCTTTTGCAAAGATAATAACAAAAATGGATGATGACATTGTTGTGGAGTTGCCATCAAGCAAGAGAAGGTCATTCCAACCAGAATGCAGAGCAGTTATAGGCGTTATTGCAGGCTCCGGCAGAACAGAAAAGCCATTTTTGAAGGCAGGAAACAAATTTTATGCGATGCATGCAAAGAACAAGTTATGGCCGATAGTGAGCGGAACATCAATGAATGCAGTAAGCCACCCGTTTGGTGGCTCAAGCTCTCATGCAAAAGGAATCCCCACACAATCGGCAAGAAATGACCCACCTGGCAGAAAAGTAGGCAAGATAGCTCCAAAAAGAACAGGCAGGCTTAAGAGGTAAAAATGGCTAAAAAAGAATTTACTTTTAAGGGAAAAACAACAGACGAATTGCAAAAAATGAGCTTGAATGAATTAGCACAATTGCTGACAACGAGGCAGAGAAGAACGATAAAGAGGGGGTTTACAGAGCAGCAAAAAATTCTACTTAAAAAATCAAGAGGCAATGGAAAAAATATAGAAACGCATTGCAGAGATATGATAATCTTACCAGAGATGATTGGAAAAACAATAAAGGTGTACCAAGGCAAGGAATTTGTGCCTATTATGATAGGATCAGATATGATAGGGCATTACCTAGGTGAATTTGTATTGACAAGAAAAAAGGTCACGCATAGCGCACCAGGCATAGGGGCTACAAGATCAAGTGCAAGCTTGTCTGTTAAATAAAAATGAAAGAATATACCTTTAGAAATTATAATCCAGAGCATATGGCAAGAGCTATTGGAATGGCTTTACCAATTTCATGTAAGCAGAGCGTTGAAATATGCGGGTTTATCAAAAATAAAAATATCAGTGATGTAAAAACAATGCTTAGGAATGTCGCAGAAAAAAAAACAGCAATTCCTTTCAAAAGGTATAATAGGGATCTTGGGCATAAAAAAAAGATAGGGCCTGCCAGATATCCAGAAAAGGCGTCAATAGAGTTCATAAAATTAATTGAAAATGTTGAGGCAAATGCACAATTCAAGGGGTTAAACACATCAAATTTAGTTATTGCTCATGTTAGTGCACATAAGGCAGGCAAGGTGTGGCATTTTGGCAGGAAATCGAGAAGAAAAATGAAGAGGACTAATGTCGAGATTATTGTTGAGGAAAAACGAGTTGATGGGAAAAATGATTGAAAGAAAATTTGTAGCTCAGAAAATGAAAGAATTTCAGATACAGGAGTATATAACCCAGAGCTTGGAAAATGTAGGGCATAGCCACACTAAAATGGTCAAAACCCCGCTTGGAGAAAAGATAATAATCTTTACATCAAGACCTGGATTAATTGTTGGAAGAAAAGGCCAGAATATAAAGCAACTCACAAAAACATTGAGGAAGAAGTTTGATTTGGAAAATCCTCAGATAGAGATAAGTGAAGTAGAAAATCCAAATTTGGACGCCAGTATAGTAGTAGAAAAAATTGTTGATGCCCTCGAGAAATTTGGTTCTGAAAAATTTAAGGCAATAGGGCACAAGATAATGACTGATGTTATGAAGGCAGGTGCTCTTGGAATAGAGATTGTTATAAGTGGTAAAGTGCCAAGCGCAAGAGCCAAATCATGGCGGTTTTGCTCCGGGTACTTAAAAAAATGTGGAGATATAGTGATATCATGTGTCAAAAAAGCTGATGCCCAAGCACAATTAAAAACAGGAATAATAGGGGTTAAAGTAAGAATAATGCCGCCTGGCATTAAGTTGCCAGACGATATAGAGCTAGTTGAAGAAAAAGAGACTAAGATTGAAGAGGTAAAACCAGAAACAAATGAAAAAATCAAGGAAGAAAAACCCAAGAGAAGAAGGAAGAAAAAAGATGAAAGCGAAAGAACTGAAAATAATGAATGAACTTGATTCGGAAAATAAGATGATAGAACTGAAAAAAGAGTTGATGAAGCTAAATTCGCAGATAGCAATAGGCACTGTCCCAAAAAACCCTGGTAAAGTAGGGCAGATAAAAAGAACAATTGCGAAGATACTAACTATAAATCACGAGAAAAATTTGAGTAAAAACAAAAAGGAGGAATCAAAAAGGAATGAGTGAAATCTGCCAAGTTTGCGGCTTAGTGAAAGAGCTATGCGTCTGCGAGACGATAGCAAAAGAAAACCAAAAAATCTTGGTTTATATCGAGAGGAAAAAATTCAACAAAAATTATACTATTGTTGAAGGCATTGACGAAAAGGAGATAGATCTCAAGGATTTGGCGAGGAAGCTTAAATCTGAGCTCGCATGCGGTGGCACTACAAAAGAAGGCAAAATAGAGCTGCAAGGCGAGCATAAGCAAAAGACAAAAAAAATTTTGATAAATCACGGTTTTGCGCCAAACAGCATAGAAGTGAGATAAATTTGTAGGAACAATATAATAAGATGATAAAAACTGAAGCAAGAAATATTGGAATTGTTTTGAAAGCCCCAAAGCAAAAATGCAACGACTTAAAATGCCCATTTCACGGCAATTTAAGTGTGAGGGGCAGACAATTTACTGGAACTGTAACATCCACAAAGATGAGAAAAACTGCCGTTATAGAATTTGAGAGATTACACTTTTTGAAAAAATATGAAAGATATGGGAAAAGAAGAACAAAATTAAAGGTTCACAATCCAGAGTGTGTTAATGCAAAAGAGGGCGATGTTGTTAATGTAGTAGAATGCAAGCCGTTGAGCAAGACAAAGAACTTTATCATTATCCAAAAATTAGGTGCACAGAAAGGCTTTAAGGAGAGAATGGAAGCAAGACAAGCCGCAAAGGTTGCAGCAAAGAAAGAAGAGGCAGAAACAAAGGAGGGAGAATAAATGCAGCCATTAAAATCCCATGTTACAAGAGGATTACCCGTTTACAGTAAGATTGAAACATGCGACAACTCAGGAGCCAAAGTAATCAAAATATTTACAGTTATAGGATCAAAAACAGTCAAGGGAAGAATTTCAAGTTGTGGTGTTGCTGACTTGGTTATGGCATCTGTGATAAGGGGCAGGCCAGATATGAGAAAGCAGGTTGTGTTTGCCATAATAGTTAGACAGAGGAAGGAATACAGAAGAGCTGATGGAACTAGAATAAAGTTTGAGGATAATGCAGCAGTAGTTTTGAAGGATGATAAAGGAAACCCAAAAGGCACTATATTCAAGGGTGCAATTGCAAAGGAAGCATGCGAGCGCTGGCCAGGAATTGCAAAAATAGCAAGTATTGTTGTTTAAGTGATTAATATGAAGGAATTTTCAAAGACATGGAAAAACAGCAAAAAACCGAGAAAGCAAAGAAAATATAGACTATATGCTCCACTTCACGTCAAGCAGAAATTTGTGCACTCGCATCTTTCAAAAGACTTAAGGAAGAAATATGCCAAGAGAGTCACAGGTTTAAGGAAAGGTGATAAGGTAAAAGTAATGCGTGGTCAATTCAGAAAATACGAAGGTAAGATTGAAAGGATTGACCTAAGAAAGACACGAGTTTTTGTCAATGGAGTAGAAATCACTAAAAGAGACGGGACAAAAAAATTACTCGCATTACGCCCTTCAAACCTAATGATAATGGAATTAAATTTAGAAGATAAACTGAGACAGAAAACTTTAGAGAGGAAGTAAAATGGGCAAAAATCATGTAAAAAGATTGGCAGCGCCAAAAACATGGAATGTTAGGAAAAAAGGGCTTAAGTTCATTACAAAAACAATGCCCGGCACTCACAGGTTAACTACAGGAATGCCCCTCAGCATATTGCTCAAAGAAGTTTTAAATTATGCTGGCACAACAAGAGAAGTTAAAAAAATTTTGAATGCCAATAATATAAAGATTGATGGGAAAATCAGAAAAGATTTTAGATTTCCTGTTGGGATTTTTGATACAATGGAATTCACAGACATAAATGAATATTTTAGAATTCTTTTAAATAGAAAAGGCAAAATAGGTTTAATAAAAATAAAAAAAGACGAAGTTTTGCTCAAGCCTTGCAAAATTATTGGAAAGACTATTGTAAGGGGAAAACTACAATTAAACTTATTTGACGGTAAAAACATCTTGGTTGATAATAACACATATCAGGTGGGTGATACGCTTCTTTTGTCATTGCCTGAACATAAAATTAGCAAGCATTTGAAGCTTGATAAAAAATCAGCAATATTTTTGACAGGCGGAAAACATATAGGGGAAACTGGAAATATCGAGGATGTTGTTGGAAATAAGATAATATACAAAGACCAGAAAGGAAACTTAATAGAAACTTTAAGGAAATATGCCTTTGTGGTTGGAGAAAATAAACCACTGATTATGCTTGGATGAAGATGAACGCAATGAAAGACATCAGAATTGGGAAGGTAACATTGAATATCGGCGCTGGAAAGGACCAATCAAAGTTAGAGAAGGGATTGGTATTGCTAAATGCAGTTGCAAATGCAACTCCTATAAAAACCATAACAAATAAAAGAATACAGGAATGGGGTTTAAGGCCGGGTTTGCCGATAGGATGCAAACTAACTTTAAGAAAATACAATGCAGTTAAAATGATTCCACGATTGCTTGACGCAGTCGACAACAAATTAAGGGAAAAACAATTTGATAATAATGGCAATATTGCATTTGGAATTCATGAATATATAGAAATCCCAGGCGTAAAATACAATCCAAAAATAGGCATCATGGGGCTTGAAGTTTGCATTACTCTTGAAAGACCGGGCTACAGAATCAAAAGAAGAAGATTATTAGCAAGAAAAATACCAGCAAGACACAGAATAGCAAAGCAAGAAGCTATAGATTTTATGGCAACTAACTTCAATACGAGGGTGGGGGATGAGTAAATGACTTACAGTGATTATAGAAAAATGTTCAAGCAATTAAAAGCAAAGCCCATTAAGATGCAGAAATACATCAAGCACAATACCCCAAAATCAAGAAAATACGGCAGAGCAATAAAAAAATGCAAAAGATGCGGCAGACCAGGGGGTTACATAAGCAAGTATGGCTTGGGAGTTTGCAGAACATGCTTTAGAGAAATTGCAACAAGCCTTGGATTTAAGAAGTACAGTTAAGGTGGTAAAATGCTCAACGATCCATTAGCAAACGCGATATCATTAATACTAAACAACGAGTTAATTGGAAAGTCAGAGTGCTTGATAAAGCCAGTTT
>JACPMP010000082.1 GCA_016185915.1 Candidatus Woesearchaeota archaeon | reverse complement strand
TATTGGTACAATGCTATTCGACCTCATACAGCGCTGAAATGGGAGATTTTAGAGACACCAACACAGGCTTTTTGGAGAAAATTTAAAAAATGAAACGAGTTGTTAAGATGTCGTCAGGAAATAATAAAAGGATAGAACAGGCAGGAGATGTCCAGTGGTGAAAAACTGTTAAGTAAAGTTCTTAAGTATGCATATTTATTCATTCAATTAAATCAACAATCAAGCGACCATTTTAAAGTATTAGTTAATATTTTTATTGTTGATTTGAAATGAAATGTTTTTGGCATATTGTATTGCATATTTGGAAGCTTTACTTAACAAAAACACAAACTATTTTAATAAGATACAACATTAACACCTTTTATGAAAGAAGGAGCTTATATTGGAGCATTAATTGCTCTGCTTGTTTACTTCATGCTGCCCATCTATGGCGATAATGGAGCACCAGCAACTATAATACCAACTGGAAATGCAATTTCAAGCACAACTGGGTTTAGCACTTATGTAAGCAATCTCCCCTTTAGTATGCTTATCTTCTTTGCATTGGAAATATTTGGCATTTCTGTAGGAATAGCAAGCCAGATGGTTTTGAAGCACGTATATAAATAAAATCAAAAGAGTTTCTCAATAAATAGGCGAGGCAAAGTTCAATGGTAGAAGAATTTTGCCGAGCACAAAAGTTTGTTGCGAAGCAACGGATTGAATTTTTTATTTGAAGTTATCCTTTAGTTGATGTTTCCGTTTTGTTTGCCTTTGACAATAGGGCACTCCAATAAAAATATATTTTTTAAAAAACAAATCTGACATAAATCAATAATCTAAAACTTTAAATATTAACTAAAAAAATTAGTTCTGTATGGATGTTGAAGAAGGATTCAATCTAATAAAGAGAAATACGCAAGAGATTATAACAGAACAGGAGCTAAAGCAGTTATTGGAGCAAAAAAAACACCCTAAAGGGTACATAGGATTGGCCACTACCGGAAAAATTCATATAGGTTATTTTATACCAATAATTAAAGTAGGTGACTTTCTTAATGCAGGATTCAAATTTACAATACTTTTGGCAGATATACATGCTCATTTAGACGACCAAAAAGCACCATTTGAATTGCTGGACTATCGTGTCAAATATTACAAAGAGGTTATTTCTGCAATGATTGGCGCTTTAGGGATTGACACAAAAAATCTTGAGTTCAAAAGGGGAAGTGATTTTCAGCTGGATAAAAATTACACATTGGACATGTACAGATTAGCAGCTCTAAACACTTTTGATAGATGCAAAAGAGCTGCTGCTGGTGTTGTAAGATTCGGCGAAAATTCAAAGCTAAGCGGCTTTATCTATCCGATATTGCAAGCTCTTGACGAGCAGTACATGGACATGGATGTTCAATATGGAGGCATTGACCAAAGAAAGATATTGGCTTTTGCAAGAGAAAACCTTCCAAAGCTCGGCTATAAGGCAAGAGTGGAAGTTATGACGCCAATGCTTCCCGGCTTGCAAGGCGCCAAAATGTCAGCTTCTGAAGAAAAATCAAAAATAGACTTATTAGACTCATCTGAAACAGTAAAAAGCAAAATCAACAGTGCTCATTGCCCAATTGCTGTTGAAGATAATGGTGTTTTAGCATTTTTAAAATATGTGATTTTTGTAAATAAAAAAGACAAAAATAAAGAATTAACAATCAAAAGAGCAGAAAAATTTGGAGGAAGTATAACTTATAATAGTTATGAAGAATTGGAAAAAGATTACTTAAACAAAAAACTTCATCCAATGGATCTGAAAAATACAGTTGCTGAAGAGGTTAACAATTTATTAGAGCCAATAAGACGGAAAATCAAAGAAAAAGAGGATTTAGTGGAGAAAGCATTCCCTGGAAACTAAACGAGATCTTATTAAACAAACATAGCGGCAATTGAAGAAATAAAATCAATTAGAGTTTACTACTAACCTATGGGGAGAAAAGTTGATAAAGTATAATCTATTAAAGCTTTGAGATGGTTAAAAAAATTAATTCGGAAGTTGACGCTTATATCTTTATTAAAGAGACTCTTGAAAGTCTTGGATGGAATACGAAAAATCCTTCAAGACATCCCGATGGACAAGTATACACTCAAGGGGAATGTTTAGCACATCCTGAAATAAAAAAAGGGTTGGGGCTTACAAAGCCTGAGAACATTGTTAAAATTGCTGAGAGTAAATTTTGGGTTATAGAATCAAAAAAAGAACACAAGCAACTTGCTCAAGCATTGGATGAAGCAAGAGATTATGCAACAAAAATAAATCAAAACTCAAAATCAATTCAAGCAATAATCATTTCTGGAGTTGCTGGGAATAGAACAGATAGCTACCTAATCAAAAGTGAATTTTTTGATGGAAAAAAGTTTAACCCAATTACCATCAATGGTAAGGAAGCATCTGGATTATTAAAACCAGAAGAGGTGCAAATAATCCTTTCACAGAATGATGCCGAGGTTAAGGATTTAGTCATAGATGAAGAATTATTCTTACAAAAAGCAGAGAAAATTAATGAAATTCTCCATTTGGGTGCAATAAATAAGAATTATAGAGCCAGAGTAATGGCTGCACTTCTACTTTCTCTGGTTGATATTACCCCTCCAAATATAGATGCTTCACCTATTGGATTAATAAGAGATATTAATAGCCGAGTGCAAAATGTTCTTGAAAAAGAAGGTAAGCCTGAGTTTTCTGAACAGATAAAAATAACGCTTCCACCTTCTACTGACAATCATATTAAGTTTAAGAAAGCAATAGTTGACACGATACAGGAACTTAATATCTTAAATATTCGTTCAGCAATGAACTCTGGAGCAGATGTTCTTGGAAAATTTTATGAAGTATTTTTAAAATATGGTAACGGAGCAAAAGAGATAGGGATAGTGCTTACTCCAAGACATATAACAAAATTTGCTGTGGAAGTGCTGAATCCGAATCAAAATGATATTATCTTAGACCCTACTTGTGGGACTGCGGGTTTTCTCGTTGCTGCTTTTGATTATGTAAAAAGGAATGCTAATGAGCAGCAAATTGGAAAATTCAAGCAATATAATTTATTTGGAATTGAGCAAGAACCGGAAGTAGTAGCATTAGCAATTGTCAATATGATTTTCAGAGGAGACGGTAAAAACAATATCATTGAAGGAAATTGCTTTCAAAAAGGATTAATATTTCATAAAAATAAATTTATTACATGTAGATATGTTAGTGCAAAGGAAAAAGATGAAAGATTAAGCATAGCAAAAGAAGAGGAGATAGAGATTAATGTTATAACAAAAGTTTTGATGAACCCGCCTTTTGCTTTAAAGAGTAGTGACGAAAAAGAATTTAAATTTGTTGATTATGGATTAGAACAAATGCAAGATGGAGGTTTGTTATTCTCAGTTTTACCATATTCTTGTATGGTAAAGGGTGGTGAATATCTTGAATGGAGAAAAAGACTTTTAACAAATAACACGCTTTTATCAGTTATAACTTTCCCAGAAGATTTATTTTATCCCGTTGGCGTTCATACAATTGGAGTATTTGTAAAAAAAGGATTACCTCACCCAAAAACTCAAAACGTTCTTTGGATTAGGGGATTAAATGATGGCTATTTGAAAAAAAAAGGGAAAAGATTGGAAAGCACAAGAGCAACTAATGATTATCTAAAAATCCAACCAATTCTTCAGGCTTTTATAAACAATCAGAGATTAAGAATAGAAAACAATCCCGAATTTCAGAAAGCTTGTCCAGTAGATTTCTCCGATAATAATTTAGAGCTAATACCAGAAGCATTTTTGGATGAAAAAGAAATAACTCAAGATAGATTGGAGAGAGAAATTGAAAATTTAATAAGGGAGAGCATTGCCTTTAACATTAAATTTGAAAATCAATTAAAGAATATCAAAAATGGTAACATTAAATAAAATCTTTGATTTGGATTATGGAGACAGAGAATACATTGATAAGAGTCTTTTAGACGAAGGAAAAACACTACTAATTGCTTCTCAAGGCGTGGATAATGGAGCTTTTGGTTTCTTTGATATCCCAGCAAAACATAGCCCCCCATTAATAACAGTTCCCAGAACTGGAAGCATAGGATATGCCTTTGTCCAATTAACACCTTGCACAATTACTGATGATTGTATAGTTTTGAAAAGCAAGAATAAGGTAAGTTTAGAGTATCTTTATTATATTGCTTCACTTATAAGATTAAAAAGATGGAGATTTAATTATGCAAGAAAGATTACTCCAGAAAGATTGGCAACGTTAGAAATTATTAGTCCAGATGATTTTAAAACAAAAATTAACTTTTCAGAACTAAATAAGAGATTAAATCCAAAGCGATTACCAGTTTCTCCAATAAGCTATAAGACGGAGAAAAAAGAGTTTTTGTTATCAGACCTCTTTGATATTGTAACTGGGGATTACCATTCGATAAATGACTTGAAAGAGGGCAAAATCCCCTTAATATCATGTTCAGAATTTGATAATGGAATAAGCGGATTTTATAATATTCCTCTTGATAAAACCTACAAAAATATGATTACGGTTACTTACGATGGAAGACCTCTAACAGCAAAGTTCCACGATTACCACTTTGCGGCTTATGACAATGTTGGGATTTTGCTCCCTAAAAAAAAATATAGGAAAGAAACACTCTTATTCGTAGCCCTCCTTCTGAACATAGAAAGGTGGCGTTATTCTTATGGTAGGAAATGTTATAACCAGAAGATTAAGAAGCTCAAATTGAAACTTCCAGTAAAGGAAAATAACCTAAATGAAGAGTATATAAGTCAAATACTCCAAAAAAGGGATATATTGGGGCTTCTTAAAGAAAGATGATTATTTTTTAAAGATAGGGCAAATCTTACAAACATCAGCAACAACATCAGGGATAATGGTTTCTGGGCAATCTGGAAAAGTGCCTCTGCAATAAGGATATTTATTTTTGCTCTATCACCACCAAAGTATACTTATCATTCAAATACTTCTTAGCAACTCTTTTTACGTCATCAATTGTCACTTTTCTTATATTTTTTAAATACGAACAGGCAATATTGGCATCTTTTATTGACTCCCAAAAAGCAAAATAATCTGCTTGATGGAAATTGTCTTCCATCTGCAAAGCATGATTGCCTTCTATATAATTTTTAGCTTCATCCAATTCTCTTTTGCCTGTTTTTTCTAACTTTCTGAATTGCTCTAATATTATATCTTTCGCCTTTTTTACGTTCTTTTTGTCTAAGCCAGCATAAACAGCGAAAAACCCATAGTCAGATTCATTTTCATTATTTACTCCGACTTGATAAGCCAACCCCCTTTTATTCCTTATTTCGTCAAACATCCATCCACTTTGCCCCCTCCCCAAAATTGCAGTTATAACATCAAAAACATAGCTGTCTTTGTGCATTTGATGAACAGTATTGTAGCCAAGCACCAAGTAAGAGTTA
>JACPMP010000096.1 GCA_016185915.1 Candidatus Woesearchaeota archaeon | reverse complement strand
TTTTCGCATATTTTATATATTGGGTATCCTCTTTTTCTTTATTCATCTTTGGGTGCTCCACCACCCCCATCTTTGATGATTTTGGGGGTTTGGAGCCCCTCTTTTATTTATGTTTATCGAGAAAGGGTTTCTATGGGGCTATTTTTCCACAACATTTATATACAAGAGAGGATACAAAAACAATAATCATGGACCATGATGAGCAACATTTTGAGAGGAAATTACAAAAGTTTTCTGTTGTGCAGAAATGCCCGAGATGCAAACAATTAACTTTGTCGTATAAAAATGGTGCGATATGCTGTTCAAATTGCGGTTATGAAGAAAAAGTTCAAACAATAAGGTGAGCAAATGGGTGCGCATTTCAAGGACCAAAGAATCGGCATTTTTGTTGATGTGCAGAATATGTACTATTCTGCAAAAAATTTGTACAATGCAAAGGTTAATTTTGCGCAGATATTGAAGGCAGCTGTCGGCGACAGAAGCTTGATAAGGGCTATTGCTTATGTTATAAAAGCTGATGTGAGAGAGGAACAAAACTTTTTTGATGCACTGGAAAAAATCGGCTTTGAAGTTAAAGCAAAGGATTTGCAGATATTTGCAGGCGGAGCAAAAAAAGGCGACTGGGACATTGGGTTGGCAATGGACACTATTGAGCTTGCACCGAAACTTGACACAATTGTGATTGTAAGCGGCGACGGTGATTACGTGCCATTGATACAACACTTGAGGCATGCGCTCGGCTGCAGGATAGAAGTTATTGCTTTCGGAAAATCAAGCTCATCTTTGTTGAGAGAAGAATGCGACTCTTTCATTGATTTGGAATTGGACAAAAAGAGGTATTTAATATACAGGTAGAAACCAAAAACTAAAAATTTAAATAATAAGCATTCATATCCAAATCAAAAATGCTTGATGTTACAAAAGACACATTTGATAAAGAAGTTCTGAAAAATAAACTGCCAGTTTTGGTCGATTTTTGGGCGCCTTGGTGCGCTCCATGCAGGATTGTCAGCCCTGCTTTGGAAAAATTATCAAATGAGTATGCAAATAAATTAAAATTTGCAAAGCTCAATGTTGACGACAACCAGGAAATTGCAGCTCAATTTGATGTAAGAGGAATACCATGCATGATAATTTTCAAAAATGGAAGCGAGGTGGATAGGATTATAGGAGCATACCCCGAATCAGCTTTGAGGCAAAAGATAGATTTGATTTTGGCAAAATCCTAATCATAGTTACTTATAAGTAGTTAAAAACCGAAAGATTTAAATATCAAAATTCCACTTATGTTTCATAAGTGGTTTATGTGTAACAAGCAGGTTGCATGGAATTTGGATATGCTCAAAAACTACCCATAATAAGTGAAATTTTGTAATGTCCAAAACCACGCTACATTTATTGTAATGTAATCATGCCAAACATCTGTGATGGGTGGTTTTTGACAAATAAAAAGTGCAAGAGGTAGCAAAATGAAGCAATTAAATCCATTTTTGGATCTATATGGACTGGAACCAGATTTTGAATTTGAAGCAATGGTGCTTGAAAAGAATAGTAAGGAAACCGATTTGCTGATTAAAAAGGGCTATAAAATCAAAAAATCTGTTTGGAAAGGGTTGATTGCATCATAACCAATAAACAAATAATCAAAATTCAATGAATATTCCAATAAAATTAACTCAAAATCAAAAACGAGAGCGACTTTTATCGGCAAAGTCTCGATAAATCGAAGATTTTCGACATGATTAAAGTAAACCGCTTTTGATTTTGTATTGAATCAATAGGCGAGGATTTAGTTAGTGGCAGACAACTAAAGCCGAGCACAATAATTTGTCACGAAGTGACAGATTGAAAAAACCAATAAGGATATAACTTTAAAACAATGTACAAGATGAAATTATGGGATGAGGGCAAATGGAACATTCATTCCAGCAGCTATAACTCTACAAAATACAGCAGTGCATTTTCAGAAGACAGAAAAGAGGATAAGAAATATCATGAGCAAAAATACGGCTCAAAAGAAAAAAGTGCCTCTTCTGATTACATGAGGAAGCACGAAGAAAAGGATGAGAAAGAGAAAAATCCAAGCCATTTTGATGTGGCAATAGAAGAAAAAAATGAAAAAAAACAAGATTTAGAAGAAGAGAGTGTGCCATTCAAGGCTGCGAAAGAGCTTTTTAATGAAAGCGGATACGAAACCAAAAAATCTGAAAAGAAAAAAGAAATAAACAGTATTGAAGAAGCAATTAAAAAGGCCATTGAAGGTGAAAAGGAAGTCATTGTAATGGACAATTAATATGAGATTTTTAACAATATCAACGTTCCTGCTTGTTTTTATTTTGCCTTTTATACTCTTTCTTCTTGTGACGAGCTTTGCTGGATTTGATGATTTATTTTATCGAGATAAATTTTTAGAATATAAAGTGCAGGAAGATGTGCCTCAAGCTTCTTCACTTCATGAAAAGGTTATTAATTTCATAAAGGCGAAAAGCAATGATTTGCCAAATGAATTTAATGAAAGAGAAAAGCAGCATTTATTTGACGTTAGAAATGTTGCGAGGATTTCAACAATTGCCCTTTATGTTTTCTTAATTTTATTTGTTTTATTGCTGATAATCTCCTCGTTTATATTAAAAGTCAACAATAAGATAATAAATTTTGTAGGCAAAATCCTTATTTTTGGAGGGTTATTGACTGTTGCAATTTCTTTAGCCCTTTTCCTTTTCATAAATTATAATTTCTCATCAACCTTTGAATCATTTCACACATTATTTTTTAAACCTGGAACCTACACTTTTGACCCGGCAAAAGAAATGCTTACAAGGATTTATCCTGAGCAGCTATTTATGGATTTGGGGGCAAGGATTTCAAAATGGATAATTACAGCGTCTGCAATCATTATTTTAGTTGGGGCATTATTGTTGTTCAAGTCTAAAAAACAAAAAGAATAAAAATAGGGCGAAATAAAAATTAAAATTGACAATGAAAAAACTAATTGCAGCAAACTGGAAGATGAATAAAAGCATTAGTGAAGCTATTTCTTTCATTGAGGAATTTAAAAGATTAGTTAGTAATGAAAAAAACGTAGATATTGTCGTATGCTCGCCATTTACATCGCTTCAAGCAGTTGCAAATAAATTAAAAGGAAGCGGCAATATAAAATTAGGAGCCCAAAATATGCATTTTGAAGACAGCGGTGCTTATACAGGTGAAATTTCTCCCTTAATGCTTAAAGATATTGGATGTGAATACGTTATCTTAGGGCATTCTGAGAGAAGAGAATTTTTTGATGAAGATGATTTCTTAATAAACAAGAAGGTGATTGCTGCGCTAAATCATTCGTTAAAGCCAATTCTATGCATTGGGGAAAATTTAGAGCAAAGAAAAAGCGGAAAAACAAATGATGTTCTTGAAAATCAATTAGAAAAATGTCTTAAAGGCATAGACAAGAACCAAATCTTAGAAATGTGCATTGCTTATGAACCAATATGGGCGATAAGCAGGGGCGACCCAAACCATAAGCCCGCAACTAAGGAAGATGCAGAAGAAGGTCACAAGTTTATAAGAAACTTTCTTGCAAGTACTTTTGATGAAAAAACTGCAAAAAATGTTAGGATTATCTATGGCGGAAGTATGAAGCCAGAAAATGCAAAGGAATTATTGCAAATGCCAAACATTGACGGCGGCTTAGTCGGGAATGCCTCGCTGAATGCAAAAAGCTTTGCTGAGATTATAAAATCTATTTGAATGTTTATTTAATGAAAAAGAAAATTTTGTTCATTCTTCATACAAGCTCTTTTCCAGCTTAATCTTGTTAGTGACTCCATAAGGGTATTTGCTTACAATCTCTAAGGATTCAAGCCTTTTTACAATTCTGTGAACTTTAACCTTTGAAAGCCCTGTTTTTCTGACTAATTCAGATTGCGTCAATTCTCCATTATTTTTCTCCAATTCCCTTATCACTAATTTTTCATCAGGCAGCACCATGGATTCAATTACATCTTTTTTTAGTTCCTTTGATTCTTTTGATCTTAAAATGCTAACTAAACTTAGTCCAGCTAAAATCGAGATTAATGCGCCAAAAAGGTTTACAACGAGGGGAATTATGGTTAAAGTTCTAAAATTTGGTCTGAATCTGTTGCTTGCTATTTGCGTTGCATTTCTTGCAAAGTCATCTGATTGAGTGAATTGATTTCTAACATAAAGTATATATGATTGTTGGATAAATAAAATAAACGCTACTCCTCCGTAAATTAAGCATAAAATGGCAACAAACCAATAAAATTTCCTTTTATTCTTTAATTTCTGGTTTTCTCGTTTCATGTTGTTTCGTTTCACTTGGTTTCAAGAAGCATTTATAAAGCGTTTCGTTTCACTTGGTTTCAGATATTGCTTTAAATATATAAATTTTGTTATATCATGGTAAAATCAGAAATAATAGATCTTCAGAACATTTGGAAAACTTACAAAATGGGAGAGGTAGAAGTAAATGCATTAAGAGGTGTAAGCTTGGCAATAAATCAAGGAGAATTTGTGGCAATTACTGGAGCAAGCGGCTCAGGAAAAAGTACAATGATGAATCTTGTAGGGTGCCTTGATTTGCCGACAAAAGGAATAATCTACCTTGATTCAAAAGACATTTCACAATTGGGCGAGTCTGAATTAGCTCAAATCAGAGGCAAGAAAATCGGATTTATATTCCAGCAGTTTCATTTAATTCCAACATTGAGTGCAGTTGAAAACGTTATGCTTCCTCTGGAATTTCAGGACATTCCAACTGATACAGCTAAGAAAAAAGCAACAGAAATCTTGCATAAGGTTGGTCTTGGAGACAGAATAGAGCATTTGCCATCCCAGCTTTCTGGAGGAGAGCAGCAAAGAGTTGCGATTGCAAGGAGTCTTTCCAATAATCCTGATGTTATTCTTGCAGACGAACCAACTGGAAATCTTGACAGCATAGCAGGAGCTAATGTTTTGAATTTGCTTCAAACTCTTTGGAAAAAAGAAGGCAAAACAATCATAATGGTAACGCATGATTTGAAGCTTGCGAGCCATGCAAAAAGAATTGTTCAATTAAAAGATGGTCAAATTTTGAAATCTCAGAATTTTCATCAATTAAAAATTTATGAATGAAAATTCTGATAATGCTCAAAAACCACTTATAAGGTGGTGAACATTACTATGAAAAACTAAAGCCACTTTTTTAATAAGTGGTTTTTGACAGGAGGATGATAGACATGAAGAAGATAATTTTAAGCATTGTTTTATTTTTAGTTATGCTAACTGTTGTTAATGCAGCAGAGTCTGAATCACCCATAATAAAAGTGACATTGCTAAACCAAGACCCAACACCCGCCAGAGCAGGTGACACAATGGAATTAAGATTGAGGGTTGAAAATATTGGCGGCGGCACTGTGCAAAATCTTGAAATTGAAGTTGTACAAAATTATCCATTCACAGTTATAGATGGTCCAGCTTTGCAAAACTTGGGCACTTTATATGCTTATCAAACAGCTAAAAATTACATCAATGCCCAATATAAACTAAAAATTGACAAAGATGCTGTGAAAGGCAAGCACGAGCTGAAAGTAAGGTACAGGCAAGGCAAAGAGGAAGGGATTACTGTAAGCTTCAATATAGATGTGACAAGCAAGGAATTTGCTCAAATTATCTATGTTGACAAAGCAAAGCTTGAGCCAGGTAAAGAAACAGAAATGAAGTTCACTATCACAAACATAGGAAGTGCTCCTCTGCAAAATCTTGTATTTTCTTGGTCAGAGTCTAATGGTGTTATATTGCCTGTTTTTTCTGACGACACAAAATACATTAAATACTTGGATGTTGGAGATTCTATAGAGCTAAAATATACAGTAATTGCAGATGTGAATGCAAAACCCGGCTTATACGCTTTGGATTTAAACTTAAAATATGAGGCTACAAACTCAACATCAACAGTAATAAAAACAAAAGCAGGGGTTTTTGTTGGCGGCGAGACAGATTTTGACGTTGCATTCTCTGAAAGCACGCAAGGGCAAACATCATTATCAGTTGCAAATACAGGAAACAATCCTGCTTTATCAGTTTCAGTTAGGATACCAGAGCAAGCTGGTTTTAGAGTTACCGGAAGCAATTCTGCCATAATAGGAAATCTTGACAAAGGGGACTATACAATTGTTTCATTCCAGATAGTCTCAAGCGGAATGGCAAACTCCAGCAGACAGAGTGGGCAAAGGCCTTCACAACAAGACATGCAAAGGCTAAGAAACCAAACTGGGATCGGAAACAATAATCTCAAGGTGATTATAGATTATACTGACACAACAGGAGAGAGAAGAAGTGTTGAAAAGAATGTTCCAATACAATTCAGGACAGCTTCCGGGGAAAATACACAAGCGATGAGCCATCTCCCAACAAGGCAGCAAACAGGCTGGTGGCAGAGCAAGACATTTTACGTTTCAGCAATAATTATTGTTTTGGGATTAGGTTTTGTTCTTTATAGAAAAAAGGAGTGGAGAGATAGAATATTGAATATTGTTAAAAGAAAGAAATGAGATTCAGAAAATCCTTCAAGCTGGCTTTAAACATTCTGCTGCACAGCAAATTAAGAAGCTGGCTTACAATTATTGGAATTGTTATAGGAGTGGCTGCAATAGTTGCAATAGTTTCTATTGGTGAGGGCGCTCAGGTAAATGTGGAGGAAAGATTAAGCGGATTAGGGGCGGATTTAATTACAGTTTCGCCTGGTTTTGAAAGAGCTTCTGGAGGATTTAGAGGAGGATTTGGTGGAGGTGGTCTTCATAGAATGTCTGATTCATCAATAACATCAAAAGCCAAAAATTTGACAAATAAAGATATAACCATTATTAAATCAGTTGAAGGTGTAAGTTTTGTCAATGGGGTTGTTTCAGGCAGAGCAGATGTCTTTTACCTTGCTGAAAGTGCCTCTGTCTCT
>JACPMP010000095.1 GCA_016185915.1 Candidatus Woesearchaeota archaeon | reverse complement strand
AATCTCTTGGCGAGAATGATCCTCCTAGTTTTCTTGCATCTTCTTGTGCTATACGCTCAATCTGACTTCTTGTAAAAACAGCTGGTTGTTCTTTTATAGTGTCTATCATTTTTTATAAAATAACAATAAGCAATGAATTATATAATTCAACCCCTTCTCCTAAACAAGCTAATCACCAATACAATCCCAACAATCACAGCAACTACCTCTGCAATTATTATTCCTACAACAAATGCATTGCTTTTCAAGAAGCTTTCCTCTGTCACAGTAGTCCCTGCTGGAGCTGTTGGCTGCACAACTGTTGCGGTTGTCCTTCCAGTAGTTGGAGAAGGTGTAATTAATTCAACTTCTTCCTCTGTCTCTTCTTCAACACTTCTAGTTCCAGTCTGCTTAAGTGTTGCACAATCACTTACTGTTAAAGTTAATGTTTCCTCTGCCTTTCTTCTGTCATCATCGTATAATGCCCTTAGAATTACAGGGTAACTGCTTGATTCAGCATCATTAGGAACATTAAATGAGTAGGCCTTTGAAAATCTGCTTGTTTCCTCGTTTGGTTCTGCCTCTAGCTCGCCAGCGCTGTCTTTTAAGTCAATACCCAATTCTGGACTTTCAACCTGGATTTTCACATCCTCTTCATCTTCATTTCCAATATTGACAACAGTTGCACCAAGCTGCACATTCTTCCTGTTGCAGGAAACCTCAGCAGGGCTTAGTGTTTTTCTTGTTATCTTAAGCAAATGGCTTTCTTTCTCAACCTCAAGCTTTAGTTTCATTGTGGCTTTTTGAGTGCCATTATTATCCGTGTCGCCTTCAGCATTTATTTCAACATTAAAAGTATCTTCGTCTACTTCAATCGGAACTTGGAATTTTAGAGTAACTCTTTTATCATCTCCGGCATCAAGGTCAAATTCTGAAGATTCTTCATCAACATCATCTCCATCATCAAGTTCCTCAATTGTCACTTCGACTGTTACATCCTCAATTTCAACATCCTCTGTGCTTGTAAAGTTGCTCTTTACCTCTATTCTAAATTCTACAGTGTCGCCAGGCTCAGCCTCGTCATTAATTGTGCTCCCGTCCCTTAAATTCTTAGAGGTCTTGCTTCCAACCTTTACATCAACATCAGAAAAACTCAAGTGCGTTGTTTGGGCATAAGCTACACTAGCCATGAATATTAAGATTATAAAGCTCAATACCAAATATCTTATTCTTATTTTAACCACCTTATATAAGCAAAAAGCCCTAGTATTTAAATTTTTTGCTATTTTGTAATGGTAACTTTAGAAGAACATTAGCATTATAGCCAGAATTACGCTTATTGGCACTAGAATTCTCTTAAGCCATAAGGGGCTAAATCTTAGTAAAAACCCTGCTCCAATCCAGCCGCCAATTATATTCACAATAAACAATGGAATTCCTAAACTATAGTCAATAATGCCTTGGTACATAAAAACCAATGTTGCAATAATTGAAATGGGCAATGTAACTGCCTTTTGTGTTGCAACAGCATTATGGAAGCTAAGCCCATAAATTAAAATCAGCAAAAAAATGACAATTGTTGCTCCTCCTCCGCCAATAACCCCAATTATGGCTTATTTTTGATGTTCTTGCTTTAAACTTAAGGAAATCTTCGAGTAAGACTAATAGGGATATTACAATAATAAATACACCAATAAATCTTTTCAATAAATCCTCATTAACCCTCACCATAAATGATGCCCCTAACAGCGAGCCAATTACTCCTGCAACTGCAAAAGGGAATACATACCTCATTTCTATCCTCTGTTTATTAGAAAATTTGCCTATATTTCCAATCGAAATTCCAACCATTGAAAATCTTCCAGTGGCTATGGCAGTATGGACAGGAATTCCTAAAAAAATCATTACAGGCAGAAGAATAAGCATGGCCATCCCAATCATTGTTCCAATTATAGCAGTAAGAAAACTTACTGCCAGCAATAAAATCAAGCTTAAAGTATCCATTTGAACCGTTTTCAAAAATTAACAGAAAGTTTATAAATCTTATTTAAAACAAATTAATTATGGTTGGCAACATTCCCAATTTCACAAAAATTGACATTTTAAGGTGCTTTTTGAGATTCAATAAAAACACAGGAAGGCAAGAGCTAGCAAAAGAGCTTGAGTTAGGAGAAGGAACGCTAAGAACGATACTCAAACTGTTAAAATCAAAAAAACTGCTCGATTCAACGAAAAAAGGGCATTTTCTAAGCGAGAAGGGAACTGAAACATTGAATCAGATTTATGAATATATAAATGCACCAAAATATTTGACAATTAAAAGCCTGTATCCCAATTTCAAGAAAATTGGAATTCTAATAAAAAATCCATCAAACTTAAGGGAATTATACAAGCTTAGAGACATTGCTGTTAAAAATAGTGCTGAGGGCGCACTTATCTTAAAATTTGAGAATAAGCTTTATGCTCCTGAATCGGATTTTGAGCAGGATTACAGAGAATTGGAAAGTTATTTTGATTTGAAAAACAATGATGTATTGGTTATTGTCTTCTCAAATGAAAAAAGGCATGCTGAAAATGGCGCTCTTGCAATTGCAATTGAGCTAAATGACGCATTAAAAAAATTTATAAGCGAGTTTTAAAAGAGGATATATGTTGATTATCAGCTGCTCTCATGGGGAACATTTAGGTTATAGAAACATTCAGAATTAATTCTCAATAAATTTCCAGACGATGAGCTGCACATAAGGTTTAATTCTGATTTAAAAAATAAGGATATTGCTTTAGTCCAGTCTTTTTATAAAAATATAAGCGATTGCGTTATTGAGGTTATTTTTGCAGCTCAAACAGCTCGCGAATTAGGCGCAAAAAAAGTTATTTTAGTTGCTCCTTATTTTCCTTATTTAAGGCAGGATAAAAGGTTTCACAAAGGGGAAGTTGTCAGCCAGAAGATAATTGCAGGATTGATAGGCAAATATTTTGATGCCGTCTATATAATGGACCCCCATCTTCACAGAAAAAATAAATTAGAAGATATATTCAAAATAAAATCAAGAAAACTGACTGCAAGCTCTTTGATTGCGGATTATGTCAAAAAGCATATAACAAATCCAATTATTATTGGTCCGGATGAAGAGAGCTATAAGTGGGCGAAAAATGTTGCGGAAATGCTTGGAGTTCAATCAAGAATACTAAAGAAAAAAAGATACTCTTCTTATCATGTTGAGGTCAAATTAAATAAAAAAATTGATTTGAAGAATAGAAATGCAGTAATTGTCGATGATATAGTAAGCACCGGGCATACAATTCTTGAAACAGCAAAAATTCTTAAAAAGTTGGGCGCGAAGAAAATATATTGCATTTGCGTTCATGGAATTTTTGCAAATGACTCACTCAGTAAATTAAGAAAAGCAGGAATTAATGTGGTTACTACAAATACAATTCCAAATAAAGTTGCGAAGATTGATGTGAGCGGGGTGATTGGTAAGGAGTTGAAACTTTAGTATATTTAACATATTGTGTGTTTAATCACCTTCTCTTTTCCCTATTAAACTATTAGATTGAGGCAATCGCTTAATTCTTCTTGACGACAAAAAATAATTTTCTAGACGACAGAACACGTGCAAAGCATTTAAAGCACTAAATTTATCGTCGGTAAGATGGTAAAAGAGGTGCGCTTT
>JACPMP010000079.1 GCA_016185915.1 Candidatus Woesearchaeota archaeon | reverse complement strand
CACAGAATAACTGCAAATGTTGATGTGCAGGCATTAGGCGGCTTAATGCAAAGCTATATGAGAGAAGGTCTCGATAAACAGCTCAATCTATTGCCAACTGAAGAAGGAGCTGCAATTGTTTTTGATGATGTCAATGAAAAGCTATATCCAATAAGAGTAAGACCTAGATATTCGTGGCACGGCGGCTCTGCTCCAACTGCTTTGCCAAAAGAGAAGAAAGTGTTTGAGTTTTAGAAGAATTAGTTTTACAACTTCAGATTCTGTTGCATATTCGGGTTATTTGTTTCATTGTTGCGGTTAGGATTATTTAGGCAGGCTCTAAATTAATGATTATTTCTATTCTTTTTTCCAAAATTTTGCTATATCATACCCAAAATATATAAAAGCTATTGGGGCAAAAGTAATTAGAGTTATGAGAATATCCCTATTACAAGAACATGAAAATTTAAACCAATATAATAAAATAAAACCGAAAAATAACAACATAGCAATTAGTCTTCCCAAATTATATTGTTCAATTTGATATTTTTTTATTGCTCTGTTTAATCTTCCTTCTTCTTTTGATTCCTCAATTTGAGTAAATTCCGCAAATTGTTGGGTTGGATTTGGAATAGTTGTCGCAACACTTGAATCCTTATTTTCAGGAGCAACTATAATATTATATTTTACATCACCAATAGGTGTTAGAACCATATTCTCTTCAGATTTTTGTGAATCGGGCATTTTTTATCTAATCTTTTTATCTTTTTGTCGAGTTTTTATTTGATTTTCAATTGCCACGAGTGTATTTTTTAACTTGTTTATTTCTGCAAGAAATTTATCAACTGGGTCAGCTTCAACTTCATTCAACTTTTTTATGAAGTGATTTATTAATATAAAATAATCTTGTGGCAAAGATTCAAAACTAAAAATGTGGTTATCATACCTTACAAATCTCGACCTAAACGTTACACCTTTCTCTTTTGACTGGATTAAATCAGTTGTTAATAATCTCCATCTTTCTGGATAATCATATAATGATTTCGCATCAATAGTTAATTTTGAAAATTTTTTATATAATCCTGCAAAAAGTTTTTTATTAACAATTTTGCCTTTAACCAATTCATTGAAAACTTCAGAAGAATTTATTAATATACTTATAATAAAGTTTTTAACATCAACTCCATACTTAACCTCTAAATCTCTATTTATATCATTAAAGGTGAGAATATTAAGTGGTTTTGATATCAAGTTTTTATACAAAATTTGTTCTATATCCATGACTTCTTTTTTAGAGATTTTCCCTTTAATTTTCTTACCTACTTCCGAGAAAATTTCATAAATCTTATCTTTTTTTAATGTCATAAATTCCACCCCTTTGTAGTAAATTTCTATAGGGCTATTTAAAGTTTTCTTCAATAAATTCATTTTATATCCCTCCTTCTATCTCAAGCGAAACATGAGAAGGAATGATATTCTGTAGTAGCTATGTTTTCCGCAACCTTTATATATCAATTGCTATCATATACTATACGGGTGATTAATATGGAAACTGAGCAATTCAATATAAGAATGCCAAAGGATTTGGTGCAGGACTTGGATATAATTTCAAAGCTGTTGAAAGTGAACAAGTCAGAATGGGTAAAGACAAAATTAGCTGAAGAAGTGCACGAGGAGAAAAACAAGCTTCTGATGGAATTAAGCACTTTGTATGCTAAGGGAATGATTGGCAAGAAGGAAATAGTGCAATTAGTTGGCAGAGACATTGCCGATGAAATGGAATCTATTAAAATAATTGCCGAAAAAAGTGTAAAACATGGCATAGAATATGGAAAAAGGCTCAAAAAACTACATTCTTGATACCTCAGCACTGATTAGCCTAGAAAGTATCAATATTTTAGAACAAGTATTAAAGCTATATTCAGTTACAACAACGAATTCCGTCATTAAAGAATTAGAAGAATTTGCAAAATATGATGATAGCTATGGTGAAATTGCAAAAAGTATTCTTAAGATGAAAACTAAATTTACTATAGAATCTTGCGAAATAACGGAATCAATAAAGCATCTTGAATCGACTGATAATGAACTTTACAATTTATCATTAAAAAAGAAATTGCCATTAGTTACAGATGAAACAAAAATAGTACACCACACTAGACATAAAATTGATGTATATTTTAGCCCTGTTTTCCTTATTCTTTTATTACAAGCAGAATATTTTACAAAAGAAGGGGTATTAGATAAACTGGAGAAATTAAGTGCTATAAGAAACTGGGGAAACAACATAATTTATTTAATAACGAAAAATCAAATTGAAAAGCTTTAATCTGATTTCTTCAAAATATCCTCTGGACTAGTAATCTCTAATCCAAATTTTTTTTTAAGCTCTTCCTTTCTTTTCAGCATTCTTTCATTATTCGTAACAAAAAAGTCAATTTTTGCATTCATCACTGCATTAATGTACTGCATAAAGCTATCGCTTCCAAATTCATCATAGAACATGTCTTTGTATTTGCCATTATATTCTTCTTTTGTGAAAAAATTTTCTTCAAAGGCCTGATTTAATATGTTCTCTTTTTGCAGATGGAGTTTGTAATTGATTCTTTCCAAAATTTTAATTCCTACGGGTTTGGGCAAATTTAACAATCTTCTTATTAGCTTTGGCTCTATCTCAACAAAATTTTTATGTTCATCGTTTTTGCTCATATTCTTTAAAGCATCTTAAAAAATTCAACTTTATTTAATTGGAGAACTATTAAAACCAAGATGACAGAGATTATCGTAATCAAATAATATCCTAAGCCAATTGCCAAGCCAACAGCTGAAACTGCCCAGATTGATGCTGCTGTTGTTAAGCCGTGCACTTCATTTTTTGCTTTAAAGATTGTTCCTGCTCCTAAGAAGCCAATACCAGTTGCAACTCCCGCCATTATCCTTGCTGCCTCATTTGGAAGCGTTTCAATCGCCACCAACACAAATAATGCAGAACCAAGGGAAACAAGCATGTGAGTTCTTACGCCAGCTGGCTTGTGGACTACTTCTCTTTCCAGTCCAATCAAGCCGCCTGCTAAAGTTGCGAAAACTAATCTTAGCAATACTTCGGTAGATTCTATCATCTTATATCTTTTTATTATCCATTCTCAATGGCCAATCACTTGGAGCATAGGTCATGGATATTAAAGAAGCGATAAACATAAGGGTAAAGAACAGAACAAAAGTAAATCCCCATGTCATCGAGTTTGGCATAATATAAAAAGCAGAAATCAAAAAGCCAACAATGCTTGTAATCATATAACTTCCTGATAAAGGAGCTATGTTGAATTCTTTATTATGCAATTTTATCACCCTCTTTTTTGTTTAATTTTTTATTGATACTTTTATTAATGTTTCATTTAGTTATGTTTTTTGTGCTACTTGCCCTTTACAATAGGGCAACTCAATAAATATATTTTAAAAATATTGAAATTAAGTTTTGTTATGCTAAATAGTCATTGAATTTTTATTTTAATGGGCGTTCAACATATTTTTCTTTTCCTTTTATTTAAACTTAACGAAAATTTTTGACATTTTCGGAAAGTCCAAATTCGAAAATCGATTTCTCATTTGAACTTAACGAAATTAAGCTTGTCAATATGCTTTCTTGCCCGCTCAACGTCTTTCATAAAATTGTTCATAAATTCTTCCATTTTGGCGCATGCAATTTCTTTCAACTCGCCGCTTGTCATTTTGCCGGATTTATATTCGCTATAAATCTTATTTAACTCACCTTCATCTTCAACAAGGTGCTGTTTCATCAACTCGAAAACCATGTCTTTTTCTATAACTGCTCCTAGTTTTTTGTGCTCTTCCAATGTATCTCTGCCGCCAGATAAGGCATTCCTAATCTTTCTTTTGACAGACTTAATATCTTCTGGCAACTCTATGCAGCTTTCTGGCTTAGATTTACTCATTTTAATGCCGCCATCTAAAGATGGAGTGTATTTATTATAAAGAGACGATGGCAAAAAGAATTTTCTTTCTTTGTGCCTTCTCACAATGTCTCTTGTTAATCTAATGTGAGGGTCTTGGTCAATGCCTACCGGAATTATGCCGGGCTTCCTCTCTGTAAACTGCGGATAAAGAATATCTGCAACCTGAGTTATTGCAGCCATTATCTTTCCAGGGTCAGCACTGCCATAAATTGCTTCAAATTCATTTAGCGTAATCTTTTTTGCAAACTCATAGGCATTATTCATAACCTCCTTGTTTTCTGACTGAAAATAGAAAATTGTTTTATTTATGTCTAAGCCAAGTGCTACATAAGCTGGAATATGAAATTCAAGTGCTCTTTTTCTTGCTTCTTCCAAAGTAACACCTCTTGCAGATGCTGCTTCTAAATCAGCAACTAATATATAAGTTTCGGCGCCATGTTCCTGAAAATACTTGATATTTTCAACAACCATCTTTGTTCCAAGATGTATCTTTTCATTTGATGGCATTATTCCGCTCAGAACATAGTATTTTTTCTTGTTTTTTATAGCATCAGCAATGATTTTTAAATCTCTGCCTGCAAATACAACGCCTCTTCTCATTATCCTATTCGGATTTGAAAATAATTTAGAATCGAAAATCTCCAAACCAAAATCTTTTATGATTTTTTCATAATCTTCCAGCAGTCCAGAACCCCACGGGTCAATGATTTTGTGTTGGGTCAATGATTTTGTGTTTCATAATCAAAATTTTACTTCAAACTATTTAAAATTTCCTTAATTGCAGCTACTCTATCTTTCTTTCCAAATATAGAAGTGCCAGCTACAAACACATTTGCTCCTGCCTCAAATGCAATTCTGGATGTGTATGGATTAATGCCTCCATCTACTTCAATATCCAACTTTGGCTTTAATTTTCTTAACTCCTTAACTTTTGGCATTGTTTCTTGTATAAATTTCTGCCCAGCCCATCCTGGCTCTACAGTCATTATTAAAACCATGTCAACTATATCAAGATATTTTTTTATTTTATCCAATGATGTATTTGGCTTAATAGAAACACATGTTTTAGTTTTATTTTTCCTTATGAAATTAATCTGCTTTTCAGGATCTTTGCAAGCTTCCTCATGTATTGTTATAGAATAAGCGCCTGCATCAATAAAGCCCTTTATGTAAGAATCGCTTGGCTCATGCACCATTAAATGCACATCTAATGGAACTTTTGTTTTAATGATTTTTACAAAACTTGAGTCAACTGTAACAGGAGGAACAAAGATGCCATCCATAATGTCAACATGAATCAAATCTGCATGATTTTCAACTTCTTTTATTTCACTGTTTATTTTTGACAAATCAGCAGAAAGTATTGAAGGTGCAATCTTGATTTTTGGCATTTTTTAATTATTTTAAGCTTTTCATAGAGCAAATCTTTACTTCCATTTAATCAACCAAAGTAATACTTCATCATTAACAAAAACCGAAAGACCAATAATAAAAAATAAATAAATATAGACGATGTTATAAGATAAAGATTCTTTCTTGTGATATTAGGAAATTTTTTAATCATTAATAAACCATTTAGATATCCCGTAATAAGTAGTAATACAAAAAACATTAATGACCAACTTGGATTAATTAGAAAAATAGAGTAGTACTCATAACTGAAAGGATACGAAAGGATGTAAAAGAAAATATTATATATCGGAATTAGGAAAAAAAGAAAATAAAAAATAGTTGATACTAATATGGGTATTAATACTAAAATCATTGCTCTAGTAGTTATTTTTAATCCATTCCATTTGGCTGAAATTCCTTCTAACATTTTTACTTAGTTTTCCTTCTTATTGAATAAGTTCTTAATTATATTTAAAGCTACCTCTTTTTTCTTTGGAAAAGCAGCTACGCTAATTTTAAATGGAAACATTTATCAGAATCTGTCAATATCAATTTAATTTCTCAAGCAAACTCACAATATTCCATATCTGCGTCCTCGTGTAGGATTGCAGGTTGGCATCGCTAGCAATCCCATCAAGTTCATTCAATGCTTTATTAACTTTTATTGGCAATTCAGTTTCTTCTTTTAAAGTGGCAATGATAGCCTCTATTTTTGTTCTTACATTTCTAGGAACAGTAGCATCTTCTTGGACTTCACTCAGGCTTTTTAATACATTATCTACTTCGCTTATTTGCTCTGCCATTTTCATGCTAATCTTCCTTTTTTATTTTTTTTAGAATTTCGGACTGCAGTTTTGATGCCTTTTCCCTCACTTGGGTTTCTTGCTTTTCCATTGTTTTTATTCGCAGCTCAAGCATTTCTTTTTTTGACTGCAAATCCGCTTTCAATTCATTTTTATCAGATTCAACCATAATGTTTCCAACGATTTTATATGCTTTTTCAGTATTATCAAGCTCGTTTAATGCTGATTCAACCTCAACAAGCTGAACTTGAAATTGCTGCTTTTGTCCTAGAAAATTCTGCAGGCTCTGCTCAAACATCTGCAATTGCCCTATCTTCTGCTCTGTCTCTTTTGAAACTTCCATTTGGATATTTTTTCATAATTTAATTTTTATCTTGATTTTATTTTCGTATTTACACTCCTTGACTTGAATAGTATTTTGCTCCCGCAATATGGGCATCTTATTCTTTTTCTCAAGTAATCCATAGAAACTTTCTTGTTGCAGTCGAAACATTTATATTCTGTCATTATGCTTCCTCTGAAGCCTGCTCAGCTTCTTCCACTTCTTCTTTTATAATCTCTGGTTGCCCTTCAACCACTTCTTTTGTTATAATCTTCTTTGAAACAGAATACGCTTTTCCTGTGAACTTGACATTGCACTTTTTACAGTTCCATATCCCGACAGCTATTCTTTTTACAGCTATTTTGTGGCAGTAAGGGCATTTATGCAGTTTTCTCTGCTCAGTCTCAATTTTAGA
>JACPMP010000078.1 GCA_016185915.1 Candidatus Woesearchaeota archaeon | reverse complement strand
TGGTTTAATTGTCCTTAAATCGATAAGCTCAATGCTGTATTTATTGTTTAATTTTTCGATAGCTTCTGCACAAGTTTTAACCATTGCGCCCCATGCAATCAAAGTTAAGTCATCTCCTTCTTGCACAACATTAGCTTTGCCGATGGGGACAGTATACTCATTTTCAGGAATATCTTGCTTTATTGCCCTGTAAATCCTCATTGGCTCATAGAATATAACAGGGTCAGGGTCTCTTATAGATGCTGCAAGCAAGCCCTTTGTATCATAGGGATTTGAGGGAATTACCATTTTGATTCCAGGAATATGGGAGAATATTGCCTCGCCGCTTTCGCAATGCAGCTCCAAAGCCCTTATGCCGCCGCCATAAGGTGTTCTCACAACAAGGGGGCAGGTGTATCTTCCTCTGCTCCTCATCCTTATCCTTCCTGCATGGGAAAGCAATTGGTCAAATGCAGCATACATAAAGCCGCTAAACTGTATTTCAGCAACTGGTTTTAAGCCATTTACAGCCATTCCAATTGATACTCCAACAATTCCCAGTTCTGCAAGTGGCGTGTCAATAACCCTGTAAGGACCAAATTCTTTATGCAATCCCTCAGTTGCCCTGAACACACCGCCATTAACACCAACATCCTCGCCAAGAACTACAACATTCTTATCTCTAGCCAATTCCTGCCTTAAAGCCATAGTTACTGCCTGAACAATTGTTGCTACTGCCATTTTGTTTGGTAATTTGATATTTTGTAATTTGAAATTTTCAATCCGCCTACGGCATAATTTAGTGCTCAGCCTTGCTTCTTTGCCATATCGCTCGGCTTCGCCTATTTATTCATTAATTTAATGTATAAATTCGAGGCGAAATTTAGTGGCAAAACAAATTTCGCCGAGTGTAAATTTTGTTGCCGAAGGCAACGGATTGATCTTAATATAGTTTATTATCCTTTATTTCTCAAAAATTTCTTCCATCTCTTCTTTTTGCTGAGGCGTCATTTCTGCGAATACATAATTAAAAATATCTTTTGGCTCAGGCGGCGGCAATTTCTCAAACTCCGTCACTGCTTTTTCAATAATATCTTTGGCTTTATTCAGCACATTCTCTTTATAAGCATCATCTAATAGCCCTTTTTTGAGCATGTACTTTTCAAGCCTTTCTATGGGATCTTTTTTAGTCCATGCTTCAACCTCTTCTTTTGCTCTATACTTTGAAGCATCGTCACTTGTCGAGTGATCACACATCCTATAAGTAAAGCATTCAATCAAAGTTGCCCCATTGCCATTTCTTGCCTTGTCAACAGCTTCTTTTACTGCCTTATAAACAGCAAAGACATCATCGCCATCCACTTGTATGCCCTCCAATCCATATGCAATTGCTTTCTGCGCAATAGTCTCTGCCTTTGTTTGCTTTGCTCTTGGAACTGAAATTGCAAACTGGTTGTTTTCACATAAGAAAATAACAGGAATCTGAAATACCCCTGCAAAATTCATTGCTTCGTGAAAGTCACCTTTAGAAGTAGCGCCATCACCAAAATAAACAACTGCCACTTGCTTAGTGCCTCTTAACTTGGCTGCCCAACCAGCACCAACTGCATGAACTGTTTGAGTTCCAACTGGAATTGAAATTGGAAAATTATTAACATTTGTAGGGCTTCTTAATCCTCTTTCATCACCTCCCCAATATTGAAGAACTTGAACTATAGGCTGTTTTCTTGCTATTAATAATCCGCTATTTCTATACATTGGGAAGATAAAGTCATCATCTTGTAAAGCAAAAGCGCTTCCAACTTGACAGGCCTCTTGACCTTTGAATTGAATGTATGTGCCTAATCTGCCCTGCCTTTGCATGTTGAATGCCTTCTGGTCAAAAACTCTTACAAGAATAAGCATTTCATATATCTTTTTGATTTCGTTATTAGAAAGCTTTGGCATTAATGCTTCATCGCAATTGCCATTTTCATCCAATACTTGTAAGTACTCTACCCTGAATTCCTTTAACACCTTTTTTGGCATAATGTCCTCACAAGATTAGATTTTTGAGCTATTTATAAATTTTGTTAGTGAGGTTTTGAGGGGTTTATTGAGCAAATTCCACATTTGCCATGTCTTTGAACTCTTTATCTCCGGTTAGAAATCTCAAATTATTTTTTAATGCCCATATGTAACCGATGCAATCTGTGTAGGACAGATTCTTCTTCTTTAATTGCAGCTTTAATTTCATAGCTTCAAAAATTATTTCATCTTTGAGTTCTATAGCACAATCTTTAAACTGAGAATAGCCATCTTTTGCTTTCTCTTCACCTAAATCTCTCAGTAGGCTAAAATATAATTCAGCTAAATTAAATTTGCTTGTGGTTATAATTTCTTCAAAATATTTTATGTAATTCGGATTATTTTTTATGATTTCCACTAATGCATAAGTGTCGAAGAAATATCTAGTCATGACCCCAGCCTTTTTTTGCTTCATCTACTATTTCTTGAGTAGGTCTTTTCCACTCTTGAAACATTCCAAAAACATCCTTAACTTTAACCCTTTTTTTAACCTCTATTACCACCATTTCATTCGGCTTTATTCCTATTTCATCCACTAATACCTTTGGCAGTATAACTCCAATAGAACTTCCCCATTTCCTTGTTTTTGTTTCGATTTCTGCCATATATAACTAGATATAACTAAGTTATATTTAAGTTTATTGGTTTTGGTATTGTTTTATTTCAACTCCCCCAAAGCCCATGCCTTTAACTTCTCATACTTTTGATTGCCGCAAAGCTTCTTGCCAGTCTTTTCATTGTAGAATAAAGGAATGCCTCCACAAAAAACACTTCCATCTGGGTTTTTGTCAATTTTCTCAAGAAAAGATGCATTCTCCGCATTATGCCATACTTCTAAATGCTCAATCTTCAAGCCCGTTTCTTTTTCAAATTGCTCTACCAAAGGATACATTTCTTTGCAATGCTCACATTCAGTGCCTGAAAACATAATTAAGCGCTCTCCCATTTTAAATTAAATTTTGTAGATTATTATTTTTATTTAAAAGTTTTGATTAGATTAAATAAATGGCTCCATAATAGCCAGCCAAGGAACCTATTACCCCTATAATAATCCCCCTAAATACAGAGCCAATTTTTCTTTTTATATAGTAAGCTGAAACAAGCAATAAAACCCATGCTAAAAATGCAAAAGTAGTGAATATTGCTTCTTTGTAAAATAAGCTGGTAAAAATAAGGATGGTAAACGACCTTGCAATATGTAAATTTGAATCTTTAATTACAAAATAAAGAATAAAAACAGCAATTGCAGCTATTAGCATTTGATAAACGAAGGCATTATATTTTCCAATAATTGCCCTTATTACAACTAAAAAATAGAATGGTATGCTGCCTAGCGCCAATAAGTCTCGAGATATTTCTTTGAGCCAAGTTTTTGACATAAATCCATTTAGAATGATACTATTATATTAATTTTTGTTAAATACAATCGCAGAGGGCAAAATAGTAGATAGGGCAAGAATTTTTGTTACCACTTAAAAATAACTATAAAATCGAAATATTTAAATATAAGATATATTCATCAAGATCTAAAATGACTAAAAGGGCATTAATAGGTTTACATACACAAAATATTGAAAGAGAAGTTAAATATGCTTTAGAAGGTGCAGGGTATAAAATCGAAAGAACTGGTTCTGTAGATGAGGTGCTTGAAAAGATGGGAATCCCACAAAATAGTGCCCCTGATGTTTCTCCAACAAATCCTTTTGAAATGTATGTGATGGATGTGAACTTTGGTTCTTATGGTGATGACTCATGTGCACCATCTCTCAGAGTATTCCAACATGTAAGAGGTTCTGTTAAAAAAGGAGATGTTAAGTTCCTTGCTATATCTGGAAATGCAACTGCTCTGAGAAATGCGGAAGAAGCTGGAATTCCTTGTAAGAATAAGGATGATTTAGTAGAAATCATTAATTATCTTCGAACTTCTCAATAATTAATAATTCTTGCCCTTTATTCTGTTAATTGATGTAGCGTTTCACTCAATATTATAATTTTGTCCTCTGCGACTTTTCGGAACGAAATTTGCCAGAACTTGCGTAACTGGAAAAGAATATAACAGCGATCGCATACGTTTATAAGAATACCCAAGTTTTATTTTTTATCAAGCCACACAATATCCTTCTGCACAAATGGTGGCGTTGAAAACAATATTACTTCGACAGGCGTGTCACCAATTCTTTCTAAGCTATGAGGAACTCCTGCTGGAATTGCAATTAACTGCCCAGCTCCAACTTCAGCTGTAACATCTCCGATAGTTCCCTTGGCTTTCCCTTTGAAAACATAAACAAAGTGGTTCTCTTTTGGATGCATGTGGGTTGGTATTTTATCGTCCACTCTTAATAACTCAATACTGCCCGTTTCTGTTTCTGACAAAACTGTATACTTAAAATAATCGGCGTCAACATCTAGTTGACCAAGTTTTTTTGGAACATCAAAGATATTTGCTTGAATTGGCTTTTTTGTCAAAGCTCTTACATCGCCTGGCAGGAGATACCCAACAACTAACCCAATTATAAATAGAAGTATAAACAATATTTGCATGGTCTTTTTTTTCATAATGCTCTATTTTATTTGGGTAGTTATATAAATACTTTTTGGTAGTGATTAAGAAATTTTACTACTTGAAAAAACAACAAAATTATATTTTTATTTAAAATTATTTTTAAATCTTAAAATATAAAACAAAGTTTTTAACTATGCTTTTTTGGTTATGATAGACTTAGAAAGTTTATTTTGCAAAATCTCTAAAAGGTCTTACATATTTTGGAGCTTTTTCATCCAAATGAGATATTAATGCTTTCCTAGTATCAGAATCAATTGTATGAGGCTCTTTTCTTCTCACATGAAATCCATCAACTACAACATAATGGTTTGCATCTATATTATGGGAGGGATAATATCCTATTAGACGTCTCAAACCCTTTAGGGGTTCTTTATCGAAAGCTCTTCTATGTACTAAAATTTTTCCCTGATGGATTAATTCAATAAGTTGGGAATTGGTAACTTGGACACCCCCACCACAGATTACTTCGACATTAACACCCCTAGCAACAGCTTCTTGAATTCGCCTAATTACCCCCCATTTTCATATATTTTTGGATCAAAATGACCATCGTAGATTAGTACTTCTTTAAGTGTCCAAAATGTCTGTTTACTTACCACAAGAAACATTTCCGCAAACTTTAAATACATCAAATAAAAAATTTAATAGCATGGCTAAAAAAAGAGGCAAACCTAGTAAAGTCAGTTCTAAAAAACATATTAAAGGAGCTAAAACTCCAAAAAAGGAATTGGAAAAAACTCCAGAACCGCAAAAGCCAGTGAAGGATGCCTTACACGAGCTTGAAATTCTTGCTGAAGAAAAAAAAGTAGAAGGCAAAATAAATGGTGTTGAAAAAAAGGAAGAAGAAATCGAAAAAAAAGAAACTGAAATTATGGGTGAAGAGAAAAAGATTGAAAAGGAAACAGAAAAAGTTCAAAAGCTGGAAAAAGAGATTAAAAAAGAAGTAACACAAAAACCATTGACAAAATTTAACGTAAAGGATTTAAATAAAGGGATTATAGGCGCTTTTATAGGCGTTGTTGCCCATTTTGCATTTATTTATGGCAAGGAAATAGCAAAGGGTATAAGCGCCACAAGGGCGACTGTTTTGTTTGTTTTTTCTTATTTGCTAATAATAATACTGATGTATGAAACTGGCTACAGGGAAATTAAGGAAAAAAGGTTGTTAGGCATATTGCCAATAAGAGCGACAGTAATTTTCTTAACATCCATTATAGTAATATTGATAATATTCTTTTTATTTAATCAAATTAATCTATCTGACCTTACTGGCTTGTATAAGCAGATTGCTGTAACATCGGTTCTTGCATCGTTGGGAGCAGGCACAGCCGACTTGATTGGAAGGGATTAGAAAGTTGTATATCTATTATCTTAATTTGCTTCATAAATTTTTTTAATTGTTGGAAATTCCCCGCCGCTTGCGGCGAATGGGTTTATCAAACCAATCAGCCAAAACATTAATGGGAATTTACAACATTAAAAATACCCCGCCCCTTGGGGCGATTGGGATTTTTATTTTTGATGAAAAAGTTTAATGGAAAAATCGTTTAATGCGTTGTGTAATAAGCAAAAACAATAAAAAACACATTAAATTCACGTAAATCCAAACATCAAAACCAATTATTGCAAATTAAAAATATAAAAAAATTTAGAAAGATTTATATATATTATCACTTATAAAGAAAAGTAAAACCATGATTAAGAATAAAAATTCGTTTAATAAGATTTTTTTGATTTTAATATTCTTTGTTTTTTCTATTTGGTTATTTGGTTGTCAAAAAACTGAAACTTACAAAGTCAAAACATCTGATTGGGTTGTATATAAGAGTGGTTTTGGAATTTCTTTTATGTATCCAAAAACCTTCACAATAAGTAAAGAAGAAGGACTTAGTGTAAAATGGCATATTAACGGACATTACATGAACCCTAAAAATCAAGGAATTTCGACTAACATGCTTATTGAAAAAATCCATGAACCTGAAACTGTAGAAGATGTTCTCTCTAGAATTCGAAATTTAGGCATTCAAGTTTTAAACAGGAAATCTGAAGATAATTATGAAATCCTAGAAACTAATTTTTTAGAAGACTTGTCAGGACAAGGTCGTGCCTATTACATAATTAGCAAGAAAGGCACTTTTTATTTACTTGATACATTATATGCCTATCGAGGAGCATTAGAACAGGAAAAAGTATATCAGAAATATAGGGAAATATTTGATAAAATAAGGGAATCAATAAAGATAGAATAATCTTATTTAATTTACTTCTAAAAAATTATAGAAAGATTTTTATTGGTTGTTTGAAATTTTTATTCTAGATGAAAAACCAACTGAAAGAGTCAATCCTTGCAAAGCGCAATTCTTTATCAAAAGAAGAAATTTTAGAAAAAAGTGATAAAATAAAGGATAGTTTATTCCACCTTACTCACTATAAAACATCAAAAACTGTTATGTTCTTTGTTTCTTTCAAAAGCGAGGTTAACACACACGATATGATAAAAGAGACCTTAAAGAATAAAACAGTTATTGTGCCAAAAGTTGTACACCATGAAATAGAACCATCTGTGATTATAGATTTTGACAATTTAGTTCCAAGCGGAAAATTTGGAATTCTTGAGCCGATTGAAGCGATGAAAATTGCATACAAAAACATAGACCTAATTTTAGTTCCTGGAATTGTATTTGACACAGAAGGGCACAGGATAGGATACGGACTTGGGTATTATGACAAATTCTTAGCAAAAGTGCCAAAAGCAATAAAAATTGGATTGACTTTTGATTTTCAAGTTATAGACAAAATTCCTAGAGAAATGCACGATGTGCCTGTTGATATGATTGTTACTGAGGATAGGGTTATTGAATGTAAAAAATTGAAAAATAAAAAATAAATGCGCCAGCCGAGATTCGAACTCGGGTGAGAGCCTTTCTGCTTAAATGGCAAGGCCCTATCATTTGTGGAACCTTTTTTTGTGGGCTTGACGAGCGAAGCGAGGAAACCCACGCTTTTGGTCAAGCTTTTCGCAAAAGGTTGAGCCACTAGATCACTGGCGCATATGGGCCTGACCAGATTCGAACTGGTGACCTACACCGTGTAAGGGTGTTGTCATTTGCGTGCGAGCAATTTTCCAATTGCAGGTAACCGCTAGACCACAGGCCCGTATAAAGAATTTTGTATTAATAAATTGTATAAAAAGGTTTTGAATTAAACAGTCACCAACAGCTTGGAACTCCCGCAATAAAAATAGCTTCTTGCATTTGGGCTGCACCCCTAAAAATGGACAGATAGTTAAGAAAGTTCATCAAACAAACTTTAAGGGGTGCAAAAATGGCATCAAGAAGAAAGTTTACAAGAGAATTCAAGTTATCTGCTCTGCAAGAATTGGAATCAAAGAAATAACAAAAGAGATGCACAGGCGCAATAAGACTATAAACCGCAAGAAATTTCTCCGGATTATGAGAGAATAACTTTAGATTATTTTATGTTTAATTTTTATTCATTTCTAATACTCCTCCCAACTCTTAATTTCCAATTCTTCCAGTTTTTTCTTATAAATTGACTCAATAAACAACTTTGCAATCTGCGCATTCGTCAGCAACGGAATATTAAAATCAACTGCTTTTCTTCTGATTAGATAATCATTCGTCAATTCTTCCTCTTCCAAACTTTTTGGTATGTTAATGACCAAATCAATCTTTCTTTCCTGAAGATAAGTTAATGTATTCGGCTCTTTATTATAAAGCGGCCAGTGCAATACTTCCGAATTAACTTCATTCTGTTCGAGAAATTTGGCAGTTCCTTCCGTGGCATACAGTTTAAAGCCCATTTCTGCAAGCTTTCTGACACTTTCAAGCAAATATGCCTTGCTTTTTATTGGACCTGTTGAAAGCAGGACATTTGAGTTTGGCAAAACAAATCCAACTGATAAAAGTGATTTTAAAAATGCCTCATTTACATCATTGCCTAAGCATGCAACCTCTCCAGTTGATGCCATTTCAACGCTTAAAACAGGATCTGCACCATGCAGTCTTGAAAAAGAAAATTGCGGGGCTTTGACTCCGACATAATCTAAATCAAGTGTATTGTATTTCCCTCTTATGTCAGTTCCAAGCATTGCCTTTGTTGCCAAATCAATAAAATTATATTTTGTAACTTTTGAAACAAATGGAAAGCTTCTCGAAGCTCTTAAGTTGCATTCTATGACTTTGATTTGATTGTCTTTTGCAATAAACTGAATGTTAAATGGTCCAGTTATTTTCAATGATTTTGCAATCTTTTTTGTTGTCTCCTTTATTTTCTTGATTGTTTCAAGATAAGTGTATTGAGGAGGTAGAACCATAGTTGCATCGCCTGAATGAACTCCAGCATTTTCTACATGTTCTGATATAGCATAAATTACCACTTCACCATTTTGGGCAACTGCATCAATCTCTATTTCCTTTGCATTTGTTATAAATTTGCTTATCACCACAGGATGTTCTTTTGAAACATCTGCTGCTTTCTGAAGATACTGCTCAAGCTCTTTTTTGTTGCTGGCAATGCTCATTGCAGCTCCGCTTAAAACATAAGAAGGCCTTATCAAAACTGGATACTCAACTTTTTCAGCAAACTTATGTGCTTCTTCTATCGACTTTGCCTCAATCCATTCTGGCTGGTCTATGTTTAACGAATCAAGCAATGCAGAAAATTTGTGCCTGTCTTCTGCTTTGTCAATGCTTAAAGGAGATGTGCCTAATATCTTGACATTTTGCCTATTCAATCTCATTGCGAGATTATTTGGAATTTGACCTCCCATAGAAATTACAACTCCAAGAGAAGCTTCTTTTTCATAAATGTCAAGCACTCTTTCAAAGCTTAATTCATCAAAATAAAGTTTATCACAAACATCGTAATCAGTGCTCACTGTTTCAGGATTATAATTTATCATAATTGTAGAGTAACCGAGCTTTTTAAGTGTAAAAACTGCATTAACACAACACCAGTCAAACTCAACAGAACTTCCAATCCTGTAAGCGCCTGAGCCAAGAACTATAACATTATTTTTATTTTTGAATTCAACATCATCATCTTCTCCATTATAAGTTAAGTAAAGATAATTTGTTTTTGCAGGATACTCTGCTGCTAAAGTATCAATTTGCTTAACGACTGGAATAATATTATGCTTTTTTCTTAAATTTCTTACCTGTAATAGCTTATCTTCCATATTTTCTTTATCGTCTTTGAATAAAATTTTTGCAATCTGAAAATCAGAAAAGCCCTGCTGTTTTGCTAATTTAATTAATTCTATCGTTACATTGTTAATACTATGGTTTGATAATTTGCTTTCTGTATCAACAACATTTTTTATTTTATATAAAAACCATCTATCAATTTTTGTCAAATCACAAATCCTGTCAATAGAAATTCCTTTTTTTATTGCTTCCACAATTACAAGCAGTCTTTTGTCGGTTGGTTTGCTTAATTCCTTTTCAACATTA
>JACPMP010000077.1 GCA_016185915.1 Candidatus Woesearchaeota archaeon | reverse complement strand
CATTTATGATTAATAGATTATCAACTTTTTCTGCAGTTACTTTGAAATTTAATTCAACATTGCCTGTGTTTTCTACAGTAATTGTTTCACCGATTGTTTCATCTGTTAATAAAGTAGCTTTTAATACTGCTTTATCTATGCCAAAGCCCGGATTTGGAATAAGTATGATTGCAGGGCCTCCACCTCCACCAGATGTCCCGCCTCCTGTTTCTGCTGACGGCGATGGTGCTACTTCAACAACAGGCGTTTCTTCACTAGAGTAAACAGTAAAGTTTGTCACATTAAAAGTCAAGTTGCCACCTGAATAGCTTATTTTCGTACATATATCAGAAGAGCAAACAGCGCCATCTCTCAAGATGCGTGGATTGGTAAATGTTAGACCATAAAGATATAGAATCGCAGATTTGTTTAAGGCAGGCAAAGCTGTTGAATTAACCTCTATTCTGTTAGATGATATGTTCACATATTTGTCTAAGTCAGCTCCCTGGCTTAAATCTATTGCTTGAGTGAAGTTTATTTTTCCAGCAGTTGTTATTTCAAGAGAAAGATTAGTTATATTTCTAATGTCAATAGCAGTAAAGTTAATTGTTGTGCCATTAAATTTAGCAGCTAAAGCAACGACAATATTTCTAAATCTGCTGTTTGCAGTATTATTTGCCTGGTCTGTACAGTTAATGCTCCAGTTATATGCGCCAACTCCAATGTTAGTCAAGGTAAAGTTTTGTGATATGTTTCTCGTTATCGAACTATTAGATAAGTTAAATATGTTATTTACAATAAATGTGCAGTTTGCTATGCTGTTTGTATCACTCACGTTAAAGAAGAAAGTTATATTGCCGTCAATATTGCCTGTATTGTTCAATGGCGATAATAAGGTAATATTGGGAAGTGTTGTATCCAAAGTAAAGTTGACAGTTGCATTGGGAGAGCTTGCAATGCCGTCACTTACGCTTACATTCAAGACATAATAGCCGTCACTTGCATTTAATGTTGTGTTAGTTAAACTTGTTTGATTTAATACCCCATTTATATAATAGCTTATGTTTAAGACATCGTTATCAGCATCATCTGCAGTTATATTTAATGCAAGTGGCTGAACGCTTGTGTATAAGTTTTGGCTTGGGAATACAATACTTATTGTTGGAGGTGTATTAGCTACAACTATCAAAGTAGAGTTTTGTTTTACATTATTGCTTGTGTCAGTAGCATACATAGTAAAGTTTATTACAGAGTCCCTGCCAGTAGTTATTTTTGTAACATTACTAACTTGTGCTGTTGTTCCGCTTAAACTGAAGTTAACTTTTGTTATGCTACCACTTATGTTGTAGGTAATATTTGCTGAGAGCAATCCAGTTTCATCAGTTACATTGCCTGTAAAGTTAATAACATCATTAATCAGAGGAGAGCTAATGTTGAAGGTAGTGTTGACAACAGGAGCCAAGGCATCTGCTATCGTGAATACTGTTGAGTTTTGTTTTACATTATTATTTGTGTCTGTAGCATATAAAGTGAAATTCAATACTGTACCTCCTGCTAACCCTGTTAAATCTGTTTTGTTGCTTACTTGTGCAGTTGTCCCACTCAAAGTATAATTCATGTAGACTTTGCCTGTAGAGAAGTTTATAGTCCAATTAGCACTCAACAAACCGTTTCCATCAGTTACATTGCCTGTAAAGTTAATCACATCTATATTTCTTGGTGATGTTGTGTTGAAAGTGGTATTTACTATCGGAGCAGTCACATAAGCAACAACAAGCAATGTGCTATTCTGCTTGACATTATTATTAACATCAGTAGCATACATAGTGAAGTTTATTACACATGTTTCTACACATCCAGTTATTGCTGTTATGTTATGTATGCTCGCACTTGTGCCAGAAATTGTATAGTTAGCCTTAGTTACAGAACCGCTCATATTGTAAGTTATGTTAGCTGATAATAACCCAACACCATCTGTTATATTTCCACTAAAGTTAACAACACTATCAACCAATGGAGAGCTTATATTAAACGTAGTATTCACAATTGGCAATGTCACATCAGCAACAACAAGCAATGTGCTGTTTTGCTTAACATTGTTGCTTGTGTCTGTTGCATAGATTGTAAAGTTCAATACACAAGTTTCTGTGCAAGAGCTTAATGAAGTAAAGTTGCTTACTTGAGCAGATGTGCTACTTAAGGTGTAGTTTGCCTTTATTGTTCCAGTTGACAGATTCACAGTCCAGTTTGCTGAGAGCAATCCAGTCTCGTCTGTTATATTTGCTGTATAGTTTACAACATCGGTTACTATTGCATTTGTTACGTTAAAGGTTGTGTTGACTATTGGGGCAGTTGTGTCTCCTGCAGCACTTGCATTCACAAATTCAATACTCACATTATTAACATTTAACTTAACTTCATAATAAGTACTTTCATTAGAATAAGTTATGTTGTATTGGAAGTATCTATTTTTTGTTAAATCCATAGGCATTTTGCTTCCGTTAAGAGTATTGCTTCCGCTTCCGTTTATGATTTGTGTAAATGTCTCACCAACACAAGCACTATCATCACATGTCCTTGCGCTTAAATTCAAGCGATAAGTTCCTCTTAAATATAAATTTCTAATTTCATTTGCAGATAAGCTTCTATTCCAGATGCTTACTTCATCAATCAAACCATTAAACCTGTTTCCAGCCGCTAAATCGCTTCTTATACCAAGAGTTACAGGTTGGTTATTTTGACTTATTGTTGTAAGTGTACCGTCAGTTGAATCAAATCTCCCATTTCTATAAAAAGATGTGCCTGAAGAAGTAAAAACAACAGCAACATGAACCCATTGATCACTTTCAGTAAAAACTCCATTACTAGTAGCTACACCACTACTACCATAATAAACATTAATTTTATCACCATCTCCCCACCAATAAAGAGAATAAGCACCTGTGTTTGCAAAATCAGTTTTAGCTATAACATACCCAGAAGGGTCATTTCTAGGATATACCCATACCATAAGTGTTGAAGGAGTTACTAAATCCAAAGAATTTGAATCTGGCACAGTTACATAATTATCTGTTCCATCAAACTCACCAGCTCCACTGCCAAATTTATAATTAGATTTATTGATAGTTGCTCCGTTTACAGTAGTGCCATTGTTATGAATTCCACCAGCTCTTTCAGAATTAACATCAACACTAAAGTCATAAACTCTATCAGCACTATTGCCAGTAGCATTCTCTCCAAAAGCACTTTCATTATTGAAGTGCATCAATAAAACCAATCCAGAAGTGTTGATAAAACCAGAAATATTTACTTTTTCAGATGATACTGTATTGCTGTCATTAATAGCTCTTCCAATCTCTATTCCATAAGGAGCTTCTGTAACTATTGTTATGTTTGTCCAGTTTGCATTTGTGTTTACAGAATCAAAGACTTGGCTTGCGAAATGGCCTGAAAGATTAAAAGCTGTTAAATTCGCAGCTGTTCCTGTCCCGCTAACAAACATTTTATCAAAAGTGCCAGCATTCCAGTTAGTGTCTGTATCATCAATAAAGCTTGGGTCTAAATCGAATAAGTTAAAGAATTCTGCAATCCAGCTTTTGCCTTGCTTAACTAAAGAAAATCCTATATTTCTTGATTGTTTTATTGTTATGTTTTTTGTAACTGTGGTGCATTGTTGTGTTATTTGAGCTTCACTTGCTGTTGCAGCACCTGTTATGTGCGTAATATCAGAACTCTCAATTGACGCTGGGGGCGGGAGATTCATCTCATTGCTGAGAGAATTTGAACCCGCGGATCCGTGAAGGAAATCAGATCCTCGGTCTGACGCAATGGCCTGACTATGCGACCCCAGCTTCGTCAAGCCTTTTTCAACCGAAAGATATTTAAATATGTATTGTTTTATGCCACCTGTTCGTGAAGGAGTCAGATCTTGGTTGGGTGCTATGGCTTGACTATGGAACCCGTTTTCTTCTTTTTTGTTTATATTATTTAAATCTACACTCACAGCTCCTGTGATTTGATTAGAACCTAATGCAGCAACTCCACTTGCATTGCATACAGTTTCGTTTACTTCCTTAGTTATTGTTTCGTATAAATTCTGCTCTTTGCCAAATATGTCTTCAAAGCTTAAAAATCTCTTAAGTTGCCTCTCTTCAATCTGCCCGATTTGGTTTTTTACTTTTTTTGTTTGTCCTGTTAAGTTCCTCTCAAGCATGTAAGGTTTGTAAAGACTCTTAACATATTCCTCTGAACTGTTAATCAGATAGAAAATCTTCTTATCAAATTTTTCTTCTTCTGCCAATCCACCGGCACTTAAGATTCCAGCTACGCCTTTTCTTTGTTTCTTAGCCTTTAATTCTTTGTCTATTTCACTCTCATTAAATATAAATCCAAACTTTCTTTGTTCCTTAACATAATCTTGGTAAGGCACTATTATATTCTCCCCATCACTTTCCACATAATAACCAATATTTGTTTTTTCACCATCATCAAAATTGTATTCTATTGTATTATCCACCTCAGCTACTATTGCAGTTATAACATTGATAGAAAACACATTTGAAACAGCCAAGCTATTGCTCTTGTTTGCTGTTATATACGTGAATCCAACCCCAACAAAATCCTTGTCAGGAATAATAGTTGCTATGTCCTTGTCAAATGCAATGCTTATGTTATTCGCCTTATAGTAAGTATAAATTATGTTATCATCAACATTTATGAAATGCTCGCCTAAATTGATTGTTATGTTCCTTCCTTTATTTATTGCATAATTGCTTATGTTCTTAATCAATTGCGGGGCTATGCTCTCTTTTAATTGGCTAACTGCATAATTAATATTATTTAGGATTATCTTTCCATTGTCAACTTCGACAATGAGATTATAGCTGCTTTTGTTAAAATTAGATAATACACAGGTTTCAATGCATACATCCTCAAAGCTAAGCAATCCTTCTTCTTTAAATACAGCACTTAAGTTTGACCAAGAACTGCTGACAATATCAATTCCTTCTAGTGAATAGTTTGCATATACTATCTGAGCGCTAACTATGTTGTTATAAGTAGCCCCGAAGGAATTGTAAGCTAAGTAAAAGGACTCATTCCAATCGCTTCTTGATGGCTGTAAATTAATTAATGCACAGCATTCATTATTGCCATAGCAAGCAGTTGTTGATTTGTCCGCATCAATGCTGTAGACCTCCCATCTTGTGCAAAGCTTAGAGTTATCCACATCCCAATTGAAATGGCTGTTTTCAACTGTAAAGTCTATTGCATTAGTTAGTAACTCACTGCCATCATTATCCTCATCAAAAGGAGTATCTTTATTATATTCTAATTTGATTGCTATGGATTTATTATTGACTGGTTGTGATATGTTTTGAGATATATTTATTGTTTCATTGATAATTGGTTGGGTTATGTTAATTGTTTCGTTAATTGGAATTGTAATATTTATTGTCGAATTTTTTATTGATGTTAGGTTTATAGTTTCATTTATTGGAATTGTTATATTGATTGTTTCATTTATTGGAATTTCCTCATCCTTATCTTTGTTTTCTGTTTTATTCTTATCGTCTTTGTCCTTATCCTCTTTTGTAGCAAGTGCAGTAATTTTTTGCAAGCTTGGAGTTAAATTTATCATATCTGTATCAAAAATAAGGTACTTAACGCCTTCATTTTCAATGTAAACTCTTGCTTTTGTATTATTCTGCAATTGGCCAAACAGCTTTATGCTTTGGATATTGCCTAAGTTATTGACTTTCCATTCATATTCAGAGCTTGATGTAAAGTCTAGATTTATTGTGTCATT
>JACPMP010000076.1 GCA_016185915.1 Candidatus Woesearchaeota archaeon | reverse complement strand
TAAACCTAAAATTCAACCAAAATGAAATTGACTCGGTTAAAAATGAGGTTTATTCTTTTCGAGATAAAATAATCGAGTACGGCCAAAATCGAATAATTCCGGATATACAAATCATAGAGATAGACAATGGCGAAGGTGTAGAGCTTAGTCAATATGGCTCAGGCTTTTGGCAGTGGAGCGCAAATGTGTATAGTGCAATCAAACCATACTATTCGCTTGACACGGATTTTATGTTTGTGGTTTCAAATATAAAAGACGCAAATAAAAAAGTGTACTTCGATGCGCCAATTTGCGATGGCTCTATTGCTAACACATTCAATTATGGCATCGGCTTTACATGGATTCCTATAGGAAAAGACAGCATTGGTTGCGCCAATAGTCTGACATTTGTGCATGGATTTTTGCATCAGCTTGCCAATGCAATTAACAAAATTAATCTGCCGGATAATTTCAAACCATATGAAACAAATAATTATGAGTATTCTGGACAAAAATTGTCTTGCTCAACTAAGTTCAATAGCCGTTATTCCTACTTCCCGGATGCCGATGTTGCGCCTCTGGATCCTGATTTTGATTCATGCAAAGGCAATTTTGGTGATAATTGGATTGAGGGTTATTGCGCCGATTTAGTTAGAAAAGGTTTTGACAAAGAAGAATGCAATATAAGATATGATAAACATGTTTTGGGTGATCACTTTCCATTAAATTATATTGTTATAGGAAATTCTTGCATAAATGGAAAACAGGATTTTGATGAAACAGGAGTTGATATTGGCGGTCAATGCTCAATATACGGCATCCAAGGAACTCCAAGCAAACAGCCAATAACTCCAAGTCAACCAAAAAAAACTATGCCAACTACTGTATCAACCACTCCATTAATTTCTGAAACACCTTATCAAAATTGTTTCCAGTTTGATAGCACCAACAACAACCTTGGAGATAGTGCCAGAATCAATCTTGTTCTGATTGGTTTGAGGTACGGCTCACTTGATGATTTTAAGCATGTTGTTGAATTGGCGATGGATACAAAGTCTCAAAATGATGGCTTATTTTCTGTTGAGCCATTTAAATCCAACAGGGACAAATTTAATATCCTATTTTCCAACAAAATTATAGATGAATCATTTGAGAGAATACCTTATGATGAACGTGGACTGCAATATGTAGGGCTTGCTCGTGAAGCAAGCAATGACTGCCCTTATAACAACAAGCGCATTATAGTTTTAGGGAACGTCCTTTTTCTGCCAAGGGCTTATCCGAATGATATTGCAATTAATAGCTTTATTTACCCTGCTGATGTTACAGATTATGCCGAATATATAAAAGGAGCTTTAGGCACTTTTTTGCATGAAACAGGAGGGCATGCCATTGGCGGCTTGTATGATGAATATTTATGGCAAAATTGGCTGCCTGAGCCTGATGTTATGGAAGGTTCACCATGGGTTAACCAATGTTTTTATGTAAGTCCAAGCGAACTTTCATGTAAATTTGAATATGGTAGTTACAAATGTGATGATCCAAATCAAGCAGTGATTGACAAGTGCAACCAAGAAGCGCCATGGCACGATATTATAGGGAATGGATGCGGCAGTGATGGCATTACTGATTGCAATTCTGATAATCCAGACAGCTTACAGGAAGTTGGTTGCTATTTTGCAGGTTCTCGTTTTTCATCTGGATGTGCACCGAACTCTTTTATATCAACTAGAGCCACGCTTATGACATCTGAAACCAGCAGCAGAAAGAGTTTGTTTGGTCAAAATAATGAGCGGCTCATTTGCAGAAAAATCAGAGAGCTTACTGGTTCTGCAGGAGGAATTTGCAACAAGCTATGCGTCGATAGTTGTGCAATAGGGCAAAAGTGCATATCCGGAGTATGCCAAACATTTAAATAAATAAAAACAGATAATTTTATATAGATACTTTCTATACTATTAATAGGCAGGGTTGGTACTTAGCTACGGTGTTTTATCACACTGAGGAAAGTCCACCCACCAAGTTGGCGCGAGCATTATATGTGTTCGCTTACAACAAGAAAGCCACTCATGGAAGTGAGCTCTAGCAATAGAGGGCAACCACTCAGAAACGAGACCGCTTGCAAATAGGATGATGTTTGTGAAGATTCCTGTGAGGGAATTCAGCTAACCAATTGACATTTTTGCAAGCATGGGTGAAACGGTGAGCCCTGGCTGGTGCAAGTTCATTGAACGCTTAGTTTAATGCTAAGACATGCTATCGCAATTTATTAATTGCATTAGGGGCCTGACAAAAGGTGGCTTATTCAAGCCCTGCCAATTTTAAATCAAAATAATTACGATTGCTAAAATGGGATTATTGTTTGTTCATAGTGAAGATAAAAAGTATCATATATATAGAATGGGGAATAAGGTAATTTGGATACTATATTTTTTTCTTTTCTTTATTTTGTTATTGATGCTTCCTTATTTATTAAAAATTGCAATAAATAGTGATTTTACATTATATTCTACTTTTTCATTAATTTTATTGTGGTGGTTAATAGCTGCTACAAATTTTGTTCCATTATGGTTTAGAAAATGGGCTGCAATAGGTAATGGTAAGAAAGTCATACAAACGGGGAAGTTTAGTACTATTTTTCAAGGTTATAAAGGTCTTGGTTACGAAATAAAAATTGAAAAATAAATACAAATAATAAAAAGACAACTCAATAAATAAAATCCAATTAAAAATTATCAAACAATTCAAAAAAAACGAGAGCGGCTTTTCGCTACAAAGTGCAGAAAGCAATCAGCTTGCGATTATTTTATTGAAATAATAGGCGAGGTTTTGCGATATGTCGGAAATTTTCATTATATATTGAATTTTGTAAAAATTTCCGAGCATGCTCAAAAATCGCAACTATTTAAAATGTTTATTGCGATTTTTGACATGATAAAAAAGCAAAACCGAGCAGTAAAATTTGTTGCGAAGCAACGGATTGAAAATAATATAAAAATTTAAAATTAATCAAATTAAAATGGCTCAAGACAAAATTTCAATGCCATCTGGAATGGGTGGCTTGGTAAGGTATTTTGACGAATACCAAAGCAAGATAAAGTTTAAGCCAGGTCACATAATTGTGCTTAGTGTTGTTGTTATTGTGATTATGTTATTTCTTTACTCTTACGGCAACAGATTGCTTGGGATAAGGTGAGTTTATGTTTCCAGGAATGAATCCAAGAGAAATGCAGAAGGCAATGAAACGGCTTGGCATAAAGCAGGAGGAGATTGAAGCAGAAGAGGTTATTATCAAAACTCCTGAGAAAGATTTGGTGATTAAAAACCCTCATGTAAGCAAGGTCAATATGATGGGGCAGGAAACTATCCAAATTGTTGGTGATATTACTGAAGTTAACAAGAATGAAACAATTGAGGTAAATGATGATGATATGGCAACAGTAATGGAGCAGACAAACTGCACAAAACAAGAGGCTTTAGAGGCCTTGGGAGAAAGCAATGGAAATTTGGCAGAAGCCATATTAAGGTTACAAAACAAATAATTCTATATTGATGTGGCTGGAATGAAGGAATCATTTGATGAGGCAGTTCAGGAATTAAAGAGGGTTGACCATTTATTCTGGGTAAGCCTAAAATACACTAGAACTGTTGATGTTATTAAGCACGTTATCGAAAGACTGATAACATGCATTGGTTTTGGATTGGAAGCGCTGCTTAAGTATGCAAAAGAAAAAAAACTTGTAACTAGCATACCCACAAATGCTGGATTGAGATGCGATTTGCTCAAAAAGACATTTCCAGATAACTTGGAATTAATTGACCATGTCAATTTCTATCTAAAGCTGAGGAAATTAAGCAGGGCGGAGTACACGAAAAGAGAAGAATTCAGAAGGCATGTGACAATGACTGCAACAATTGACAAAGGAGAAATTGTTGAAGTAAGCATTGATGTTTTGAAGGAATATTACGAAAAGACAAGAAATTTTATAACGCTTGTAAAAAAAATAATTAATGAAGAGAAAGAAGAGCATTAAATGTAAATTAAATGCAAAACTTAATTAAAATGCTGGAAAAAAGAGGATGGAGCAAAAAGGAGATTTTAGAAGCAGTTGGAAAGATACACAAAGCAAAACAACTTAAAACTCCGGAAACAAGATTTCTTGAAAAGCGCATTTATTGGATTTTGCTTGTCGTAATTATTGCTGCAAATTTTGCTATTTCTGTTGCATTAATTCCAATTTTGATGGTTTTAAAAGGAATATTTCTTTATTCAATCATTATGACATTAGGCATTGTTTTTGGATTGCTTTTTGAGCTTGTCATAAGAAGCATTGAGCATCTTGAAAAAAAGCACCATATATTTATTGCTGTTTTGATTCCATTGACTGCGCTGGCAAATGTTTTTGTCATTTCAAAAATTTCCAACAATTTGGCAAGAACACTTCAATTGAAAAATTTTCAGAATCCAATCTTAATTTCAATAATCTATGCTGCTTCTTTTGTCCTTCCGTATATTATTTATCGGTTTGTGCTGAAGATTGAGTATTATGTAAAAGAATAAAAATTATTTACTTTTTCTTGAATTCCAGTGCGCAGGAATTTATGCAGAATCTTTTGCCTGTGGGAGTTGGCCCGCCGTCAAAAACATGCCCGAGATGGCTTCCGCATTTCTTGCACATTACCTCCGTCCTTATCATGAAACTTGAAAAATCTTTTTTCAGCTCCACATTTTCCCTGTTCATCGGCTTGTCAAAGCTCGGCCATCCTGTTCCAGAGTCAAACTTTGTGTCTGAAGCAAATAATTCAGCGCCGCAGGCAGCGCAAGTGTATGTGCCTTTGTCCTTATTATGGAGAAGCTTTCCAGTGAAAGGCATTTCTGTTCCTTTCTCTCTCAAAACACGATATTGCTCTGGAGTAAGTTTCTTTTTCCATTCCTGTTCTGATTTTGGGATTTGTTTCATTTTAACTGCTAAAAAATCAAAAGTTTAATAACTTTGTCATTACAATTAAGATTAATGCTCAGGCAAAATGGATAGAAAAATTAATAGTTTCATATTGATTGAAGCAATTATAATATTGGCTCTATTAGTTATGTTTATTTCTTTATATATAGGGGTGGAGTCTTGCAATAAATACTCCGATTTTAAAAAGAGCATAGAAAACACAAATAATGGATTGTTATCGCCGAGGATTTACAGCGGTTTGCTTGAGCCCAAAAGCCTTCTTATAACAAATTATGCTCCTTTAAGGAATAGCTTGGAATCTTTCATAAGTGAAAATAATCTAACCGTCTCTGTATATGTTGAAAATTTAAGAAATGGCGCGTTTATGGGGATAAACGAAAGGGTGGGTTTTCCTGCAGCAAGCTTGAGTAAAGTTCCATTGGCTATGCTGATAATGGGGATGATAGAAGATGGCGAGTTAAGTCTTGACACGCCTATTAAAATTAATGAGTCTGCAAGAACAAGTACTTGGGGAACTTTGTTTAAAGTCAACGAAAATAAATTGCCTCTTCGCGTTCTTATTGAAAGAATGCTCAAGGAATCGGATAATACAGCCTATAATGTATTAAGGGACTACTTGAATCCTGAAGATATGGCTCTTCTTCTGAGTTATGTCGATTACTACAGCGAAGAGGCAGAAAACATTAAGGAACAAAATGATGGATACATAACACCCAAATCAATGTACAATTTGTTTTCGAGTCTGTATCTTTCAACCATGCTTGAGCCTCAAAACTCGGAATATATACTCTCCTTACTTGTCAACACATCGTTTGATATTAAAAAAACTGCAGATTTGCCTGACGATGTTGTTGTGGCTCATAAATTTGGTACAAGGTACATAGGTAAGATAAAAACTTTTAGCGATTGTGGTATTATTTACAACAAAGACATGAGGATATTTTATTGTGTTATGAGCAAGGATTTGGAATACAATTATGCAGTCCAAGTCATAGGTGCAATAGTCAATAAAGTAGTTTATTATTCGCTAAATGCAAGAAAAACACTTGATGCTTTCAAGAATAAATAAGGGCGGCAAGGGAGAATCGAACTCCCGCCAGGCGGGTTCTATACAACCCTTCCACTAAAGCAAAGGTTCAATCAGTGGGATTCATCCCACCACCTCGTGAGTGCCTTTCTTTTGGTCAAGCTTTTCTTTGCAAAAGAAAAGGTTGTACCACAGCCGCCTATTCTGCCATTAAACTATTGCCACCATAAGCATATTAGAAGTATAAAATAGATTATAAAGATTACGTAATTCGACAAGTTTTAAATATGCAAGCACCAATATTAAACTTTTTGAGGCAACTGGGGAGGTGATGCATTCTTAGGAATGTGTTGCTTATAAGAATCTTCGTGATTCCAAAATCCAGCCTAGACAAAAAACAAAGGAACAGTATCTCCTAAATAGAATTCTTCACTCATAAGTTTAAAGAAAAATCCATGCAGAAGTTCTGCATAGATTCTTCTTCCCATGGGTTCCGAATGAAGAAGAATTTGCAAAACTGCTTGCAGAAGCATCATCTCGCAACACCTACATAGAAACAATAAGCAACAAAGCAGACAGCCTGCATTACCACATAGCAAAAGGGTATGTGGAATACTCAAATGAAGAATTCTACAAACTTGTGGAGAAGAAAATTAAGAAACTGCATTTGGGAGCAGTTGATATAATAGTAGACATAACATCAGAAAACTTCTATGGAAAGTCCACAGGACTTTATTTGCACAATTGGACGGGGGAAGGGGGAGTAGAGGCAAAATACCACTTTCTTGTAGCTGGGATTTTGTTCAGGAACAAAATTTATCCTTTCTATGTGGCTATCCTTCCAATAGGCTCATTCAAGTCAGATTATCTTGGAAGAATATGCGATTTATGCCATGAGATGAAGCTAAAAGTTAGGCTTATGAAGCTTGACAGAGGATTCTATTCTGGAGAAGTAATAGACGAGCTAGAGCTTAAAGACATGAACTACCTTATCTTTGCTAAGAAAAGCAGTTTGTTCAGGTGTATGCTCGAAGGCACTAACAAAAGCGTAATAGTAAAGCACGGGATAAAGTACAAAAAAGATAAAAGCTCTCATGTTGCTGATACTAACATTGCCTTAGTTAAGAATGCAGATGAGTACGATTGGGTGTTTGCCACTAATGTTTTCTTGCGTGATGCAAGAAAATATGTTGAATTGTATAGGGCAAGATGGAGCATAGAAACAATGTTTAGGGTGCATGATGAGGCAAGGATAAAGAGCAAGAGCGTTAACCCTCTTGTTAGATTATTTTATTTTATGGTTTCTATGCTGCTCTTGTTTATGTGGAATTTACATGCCAAGAAAGAATTTCCTTTCAAGAGGTTTGTCATAAATCTTGAGCAAATGCTCAAGAATGTTGAAATTAGGAGAGCTAACTGACATCATCAGATAGCGTAAGCTCTCTTGAATTGGGGCAAAAACGTGGGTTAAGAGGTGGGAAGTGTTTATTTTATTTATTAAAATTGAAATGTTTTCGTTAATGTTTAACCGTTAATGTATTTTTATAGGGCATGTAGAGGATGATTCGGAGATACTGGAGGAAGTAGTAACCTTTTTAAATAGCCATAGTATCCTTTCTCTATAGAATAGCCCGAGTTCGATAGAGCGTTTTTAGGGTTAACCAATTACGCTTTTTTCTCTCGGCTTATGATTTACAATGTATAGGCAGGCGTTGCGATGTGTCGATAAATCCGTTAGGATTTTCGCCTGACATAAGCGAGCGAAAGCGAGCTTTCGCATGTCACTGCTCGAAAATCTATGATTTTCGACATGACAAGACAGCAACAGTGACTTGTGAGCGAGTTCGCAACGAAGCTCACTCGCATTCCACTAGCACAATATTTCGCCGAAGGCGGATTGAAAATATAATTATAAAATATTCAAAAAATTAAATTAAAAATGCCAGAAGAACAGGAACTGAAATATTTTGTAAGGATTGCAAACACCGACTTAGATGGGAATAAGCCCATCAAGCAAGCATTGACAAAAATAAAAGGCGTAAGTTTCATGTTTTCTAATGCGATGCTAAACACTGCAAGGATTGAAAAAACAAAAAAAGCAGGCTATTTAGCAGATAATGAAGTTGCCAAAATTGATGACATTATAAAAGACCCTTTAAAATTTGGAATTCCGTCATGGCTTTTCAATAGAAAAAGAGATCCAGAAGACGGCACAGACAAGCATTTAGTTAGCTCAACTTTAGCTTTTACACAGGATAATGACATAAAGATGATGAAGAAAATGAAGTCACATAGGGGGATAAGGCACTCCCTTGGACTTCCTGTCAGAGGCCAAAGAACAAAATCAAACTTCAGGAAGAATAAAGGAAAAGTTCTTGGTGTAAAGAAAAAGGAAGGCTCAAAGGCCGGAAAGGTATAAGATGGGTGATCCAAGAAAACAAAGGAAGAAATTCTCAAAGCCAGGTCATCCATGGCAAAGAGAAAGAATAGCTGCAGAGAAAGAGATATTAATGCAATATGGCTTAAGAAGGAAATATGAGATTTGGAAAATGGACTCCATACTTATGAAACTGCTGCACAGGGCAAAAACAATTATTGGAGAAAGAACTTCGCAATCGGATGTTGAGAAGAAGCAGTTGTTAGACATGCTGTATTCACAAGGATTATTAAAAAAGGATTCTAAGGTTGAAGATGTCTTAAACCTTACATTAAAAGATGTTTTAGAGAGAAGATTGCAAACATTGGTGTGCAGAAAACACATAGCAAAAACAATGCTTCAGGCAAGGCAATTTATTACGCATGAGCATATAGCAGTCGGCAGCACAAAGATAACATCACCATCCTATCTTGTTTCAGTTGAAGAAGAGCCAAATATTAAGTTGATGCATGCAATAAAATCATCAGACAATACAAATGAAAAAAAAACAGAGAAAGTAGAAAAATCAGAATAGAATGGAGCAAAGACAGCAAAGGTGGGGAATTGCGCATATTTATGCATCATACAACAATACAATCATTCATATAACTGACATAACTGGAACAGAAACATTGGCTGTTGGCTCAGGCGGCATGGTTGTAAAAAGCGACAGAATGGAAGGAAGTCCGACAGCTGCAATGATTGCCGCAAAAAAGGCAGCTGAAATTGCAATGGACAAAGGCATTACCGGAATTCATGTGAAGATAAAAGCCCCAGGCGGTCATAATGGACCAACAGGTCCAGGGCCAGGAGCGCAGGCAGCAATAAGAGCCCTATCAAGAATGGGGCTAAAGATTGGAATTATAGAAGAAGTAACGCCTTTGCCGCATGATGGCTGCAGGAAGAAAGGCGGAAAAAGAGGGAGAAGGGTCTAAAAAAGTCTATAAAATGATGCTTAATTAAAATTACAATCCGTCGCTTCGCGACAAAATTTAGACTCGGCGAAAATTTACTGCCAATAATTTTCGCCTCGCAATTGATTCAATATTTAATGAATAAATTGGCGAGGCGTCACGATATGGCAGGAAAGTGACGCCGAGCACAATATTTCGCCGAAGGCGGATTGAAAAATAAAATCGAATTTGAAATATAATTTAAGGAGGCAGAATGGAAGTAAGAGTTTTAGAAAATAATAAAGAGCAAGGCAAACTTTCTTTTATTTTAAAAGACTTTAACCCAGTTTTTGCAAATACCCTAAGAAGGCTTATGGTGGATGAAGTGCCAACCATGGCTATTGAGGAAATTGAATTCTCAAAAAATAATTCAATACTTTACGATGAGATGATTGCTCACAGGCTTGGATTGATTCCGCTAAAAACAGACTTGAAATCATATAATTTGCCAGACAAGTGCAAGTGCGAAGGCAAGGGCTGCAACAGGTGCCAATTAAAAATGGTGCTCAGGGCAACAAAAGGCTCTGGAATAGCTTATGCTTCTGAAATAAAAAGCAAAGATCCTGCTGTTAAGCCGTTTTATGGGAATACGCCAATTGTAAAACTTTTAAGGGGGCAGACTCTTGAACTAGAGGCAACCGCTGTATTAGGCAGAGGCAGGCAGCATATTAAATGGAGCCCATGCCATGCTTACTACAAGTACAGGCCAATTATAGAGATTACAGGCGAAGTAAAAAATCCTGAAGCTATCATAGAAGTTGACCATAACAACATCTTTGAGATAAAAGACAGAAAGCTGGTTATAAATAAAGACAAGGTGTTAGAATGTGATTTGTCATTGGATTATTCGGAGATAGACAAGAATGTTAAGGTGACTGCAAGTGATACTGATTTTGTTTTTTACGTTGAGTCATTTGGGCAATTAAGCTGTAAGGAAATTGTTAACAAGGCAATAGATATTTTTGATGAGATGCTTGATGAATTTGTGGAGGAACTCAAAAAGGCTAAGTGATAGCTGATCCCGCTTTCGCGGGGGTGATCTCACTTTCGTTCGTGACACCCACTCACGTTCGTTCGCGGGGGGTCAGAAAAAAGAGATTTTTTCACTCATTATGTTTTTTCCTTGTTTCACAAGGTCTGCTACTATAAGCCTAAAAACATATGGCTCAAAAATCATAGTTAAACTCTGCGACTTAAAAAGTCGTGGAGGTTAATGAACATGGAAGTAATAAAAAACGAAAAAACAGCGGAAATAGTAGGTTTGTGTTTTGGAGATGGGAGTCTAACTAGAAGACACTCTGGAAAGAATAAAGGAAGGTTAAGATTTCAGATGAGGGGAAGTATAACCGAAGATAGAGAACATTACGATAATTATGTTAAACCATTATTTGATGAAGTAATAAATAAAATTCCAATAACAGTGTATAATGGTAAAAAACCTTACTATGGTGTAAGTACGGAAAGTAGCATAATTTGTGATTATCTTGTTTCGCTTGGTGTACCAGTAGGCGTAAAACGAGAACTAAAAGTTCCAGAATGGATTTTTGAAAATAAATATTTTATAAAAGGATTTTTGAGAGGTTTTTTGATACTGATGGATGTATTTTTTGCCAAAAAAGTTACAATACTAAAAACAGTTTACATCGATTAGTAAAAATTATTTTTGGGTCAATATCAAGTGAATTAATTAATGATACTCATTCTTTACTTAAGAAAATTGGAATTAAAAGTATCGTTAAAAATCCATTATTACGTAAAGAAAAGAACTGGAAGACATTACATATTTTGAGGGTAGAAAGTAATAAAGATGTAGAAAAATGGTTTGATATTATTGGCTCTAACAATCCTAAACATATTACTAAATTTAATGTTTGGAAACAATTTGGTTTTTGTCCTCCGCATACAAATATAAAACAAAGAAGAAAGATGTTAAATAAGGAGATTAATCCTACTTTGTTTTACAACAAAAAAGAATTTGCGGGGGTGGCAGAGCCTGGCCAAATGCGTAAGGTTGAGGTTGCTAATCAGAAGCCTTATCCCTTAGTGGGTGCGCGTGTTCGAATCACGTCCCCCGCATTGCAATAAAAAGAGTTCGATATCAACAAAAATTCAATCCGTCGCTTTGCGACAAAATTTACACTCGACGAAAATTGTTTTATCAATAATTTTCGCCTCGATTTATTCAATGAATAAATCGGCGAGGCGGTAAATGGTGAGCGAGTCTCGACGAAGCGAGCCTCGCATGTCACACGATGTGGCAAAACAGCAATGCCGAGCACAAGAATTTGAAAATTTACTAAAGCAAATTTTCGGGTTGAAAATTTAATTCAATAAAATTAAAATAACAAAATAAAATGTCAAAAAGAACTGGGCCAATAAACCCAATACTGCAAAATTTGATTCATGAATTAAAGAAAAGAGGTAATGAGCAGTCTATAAATTTATGGAGGAGAGTTGCGAATGACTTGGAGAAGCCCACAAGGCAGAGAAGAATTGTCAATCTTTCAAGTATAAGCAGGCACACAAAAGAAGATGACATCATCGTTGTGCCTGGAAAGGTCCTTGGAGCAGGTGATTTAGGGCATAAGCTGACAATTTCAGCATTCCAGTTTTCAAATGGCGCAAAGGAGAAGATAGAAAAGGCGGGAGCAAAAATTGTTCCCTTATTAGAACTAAGCAAGGAAAATCCAAGCGGAAAAGGAATAAGGATAATTGGGTAAAATGGCAGAATTAAAAAGATTAGAAGCGGTTTTTCCAGATGAAAGGGAAGCAAGAATTGCAAGAGGATTATTAATGACTTTAAAACTCAAGGATGTGCCTATTAGAGTTTTTCAATTGTTGCAGATGTCATTAGATGATGTATGTAGACTTGTTGGAGAAGACTACAGAACGAAAAAAGACGGAAATTATGAAAAAATAATTAACGAACTTTCTGCAGCAGGTTATATTGGCCTTCAGGGATTTTCTGGTGAGAAAAGGTGTATAGAACATCCGACTGATTGGATTCAAATGAATGAGGGAGCCAAAAAATTTTTCGAAGAAAAGTATTCAAATTAAAATGATAATAGACGCTAAAGACACAATTTTGGGAAGATTAAGCAGTTATGCCGCTAAGCAGGTTTTACTAGGCAATAAAGTGGATGTCATAAATTGTGAAGAATGTGCTATTAGCGGAAGAAAGCACGCAATACTGGACGAGTACATAAAAAGATTGCATAGAAAAGCTCCTACAAAAGCGCCATATTTTTACAGAAGACCTGATATGTTTGTTAAAAGAGCAATAAGAGGCATGCTTCCGTTTAAAAGGGCAAGAGGCAGGAATATTTTCAAAAATATTAAGTGCCATATAGGAATCCCTGAAAATTTAAAGAATGAAAGTGCTTTAACTATTGAAAATGCAAGCATTGAGAGATTGCATTCAGCAGATTACTTAAAAGTAAAGGATGTATGCAGAGCTGTTGGTGGAAAATAATGATAAAAGATATTCATTCATCTGGAAAAAGGAAAATGGCAATTGCAAGAGCCACATTAAAGCAAGGAAGTGGATTAGTAAGAGTTAACAGCATTCTCATTGATTTTGTACAGCCAAAAATATCAAGGCTTAAATTAAGAGAGCCGTTGATATTGGCTGGAGATGTAGCTAACAAGGTTGATATCGATGTTAAAGTCAGTGGAGGAGGTATAACAAGTCAAGCAGAGGCATCAAGATTGGCAATTGCTAAAGCATTGGTTGATTTTACAAAGAGCGATAAATTGAAGGAAGTTTTTTTAAATTATGACAGGAATTTGCTTGTTGCCGATGTAAGAAGAAAGGAAGTTGCAAAACCCAATAGGCATGGGCAGGCAAGAAGCCACGTGCAGAAGTCGTACCGATAGAGTAGTAACAATTTTGAATTAGATATGTCTGGATTTTTGTGAACTTTTTATAAGCTATAAACTCTTCAAATTTTTCCGTTTGACTCGTTCATTTAATCTCCTATAATATTATTTCAACTGCTAAATTATGATTTGTGGTTTCTAAAATATATATTCTACAACCACTGGACATTTCTCGACGTGAAGTATTTAAACTAAAAATCAATTACGCAGTCTCAATCAAATAAAACTCGGTGATTAAACATGAACTCGCTTAAAAGTCAAAAAATTTGTTTAATAGAATCTGATAGGGAAAAGACTAACAATTTAAGAATAAGATTGTCTAAAGAATTTCAGTATAAAATTTTCTCTGAATTGGTAGAGAAATTTTCTTCAAGTGAATTGGCAAAGATGTTTGGTATCTCAAGATCTATGATTTACCATTATAAGAATTACAGGGTCAATAATATTTCAATTGAAATGTTTTATGGAATTAAATGTAAATTGAATTTGAGTGAAAAGGATGTAGGAGATAACATAATTGAAACATTTAGAAATCAAGATGTAATGAAAAAATGTTTAGAATCTGGCATTAAATTCAGGAGAAATCAATTGAAAGATTTCAGGGATGAAATACCTAAAGTTCATGAAATTATTGAAAATAACCACTTAAATTTAGAAAAATGGTTTTCCTATTACCTAAAATTAATTAATTTTGGATGTCGAGAGATAAAAAATATTCAAATCGAAGGTGAAATATTAAAAGTCACTTACACTAATTATGTGAACAACAAAAAGAAAACATTTATAACTTTGTTTCCAAGAAAAATGAATATTGATGAAGATTTTCAGTATTTCTTTGGTTTGTGGGTTGGAGATAAAGCAGGTGGGGGAAGAATAGGTATTATTAATAAGAATAAAGTAATAAATACATACACAGCCAGTTATTTAACTAAGTTATACCAAAAAGTAGAATTCGTCTTATATTTACATAATGATAATACTCCGAACTTGGATTATAATTTAGATAAAATAATAAGAATAAATAGCCCAAGGAACGGCTGGGCAATTTCTGTGCATGCGATAAATAGAATTTTGAAGTCCTTTTTTGAATATCTGCAAAATGATTTGGACAATTTCCTTGATTTAATACCAAATAAAAATATTTTCTTTGCAGGATTGTTTGATGCAGAAGGAAATGTGTTCTTGGAAGATAAATGTTTTAGATGGGCGTCAAAAAATGAGCTAAATATACGAATTTTCACAAAACATCTTAAGGAGTTAGATTTATTCAAAAGATTTGATGGTTCTAATTTAGTAACCAACAACAGAGAATTATTCTTTAAAGAGGTATTTCCGTTTATTAAACATCCTCAAAAAATAAATGATACTCAACTTATAATGCTAAAAGAAGGTATTTTGAATAAAAGGTTCAAAAATATATTAGAATTTGTTCAAGACAATCCTAAGAAAACCAAAAGAGAAATTGCGAAAGCTTTAAAAATGGTCAAGGTATACTCACAGTTAAAGTTCTTAGAATATTTAGAACTAGTAAAGATGGAGGATTATCCGCATAAAATAATGATCACTAATAAAGGTTCGGAGGCTTTGCTTCGAGGGGGGAAGGATTTATGATTATACCTATCCGTTGTTGGTAGCTGCGGCAAGCCAATTGCGCATTTGTGGGAATCCTACGTTGAAAGAGTCAACAAAGGCGAAGACAGAAAAAAAGTACTTGACGAATTGGATTTACAAAGATACTGCTGCAGAGCAATGTTTCTTGGACATGTTGACTTGATAGACACAGCAGCGCAGTTTAAGAAGTTTTGATTGATTTAATATTCTGTTTTTGGTTTTCTGGGCTTAGGTGTGAATTTTTCATAAAACAATTGCCGTGTTTTGATGCATTTTTCCTTGTCATAATCTCCGAGTATTGCCACTCTGACACCGCCAATCGGGTTATAGACGTAAAACTCAGATGGATCTATATGACAAAAAGTGAGGTTTTTGCCAATTTCATTTACAATGGCCCTATCTATTTTGTATTGAACCCCTTTATTTCCCCATAATGCGAACTCATAAAACTTCGGTATTTTGTCGGAAAAGCTCCATTTCTTATGAGCATGCACATCTACAATACTTTGCATAAGCTCGAGATTTCCAAAACCATCAATGTCCCCCATTCGAAGATGGCACTCGATTATTCTTCCTCCAAGAGTTTCTATATTTACACATCCTGTAAAACCATGCAAATGCTTTATTGCCCATTTTTTAACGTAGTGAATTGCGTCATTGCCTTCAATTGTTTCCCAGAAATCAAACATCCCCTTACCCAAGCTATGCCCGCGGAATGTAAAGGTGGCAGATATGTCACCATTAGACATAATTATATCATGACTCAGATGCTCCCCTTCAAGGCATTCCATCCAAAAATATCCAGATAGATGTTCATATTTTTGATATTCCTCTTCTGAATGTGCTGTGCGTGCGCAAAATCCCCCTCCATATAGATTTGTGATTGGCTTAAGAAACACAGGGTGTTTCTTTGGCGTGACTCCAACAGGAGCGCATACAATGCCTTGTGACAGTGCAACGTCAATCCTATTATACATCCACCTGAATTTTGGGTAACACTCCCATGC
>JACPMP010000075.1 GCA_016185915.1 Candidatus Woesearchaeota archaeon | reverse complement strand
GCAAAAGTTTAGTTAAAAATTATTGAATACCTCGATAAATGCAAAGCATTTTCGATGGCACTCGAAAATTTGAAAAATTTTCGATGAATCGGCGAGGCTTTTGCGGGTGAATGGTGAGCGAGATTCGCCGAGCGCAATATTTCGCCGAAGGCGGATTGAAAATATTAAATTTAATTCAATAACTGCTTATACAATTAATTATGTCCTTAACTAGGTATAAGATAAACTTAAATAGTTAATCGCATAATCAAGCAGTATGTCCAATGTAAAACGAGGGTGGCACAATCCTTCAAAATATATTGAAACGCCAACAGAAGGTAAATGTCCTTACTGCCATAAGCATGTAAAATCCTTAAAAAATCACATCCACGATAAACATAAAGCAGAAAAACTGGTCAAGGAAAAAATAATGTGCTATAATTTTATTGATTTCCAGATTTTTAGGCTATTTAAGATAGAATTCTGCTAACATAATAAATCTCATACTTAAAGTTTGCATAGCTACCTTTTGCTCCTGGCCTTTCTTTCAGATACAAACCTCTGCGGCGGTCTTCTGTAGGATCGCCAGAATTCGCCTATTCTCTGCTCATCAAGCCTTCTTTCTTTCATCTGCTCTTCTGTAATCTCGGGAGGAGACATTGTAAGCATTGTAGGCTTTTCCTTCCTGAACTTCATGTATCTCTCTTTCTTGGCGCTTATTTTTTTCGGCTTGTCTTTTCTTCCCATAGGACATTGAAATCAAACTAGGTTTATAAATTTAATGCTAAGATACGGCTGGCGGGAATTGAACCCGCGTTCCAAGCTTTCTCCTTTATGGGAAGCTCGTGTCATGCCGTTAGACCACAGCCGTATAAGTTCTTTAAAATAATAAACACAATATTTAAATATTTACGCAATCAAAATTTTTACAATTTAAAAAGGTGAGAATATCGAAAGAAACACGGATGTTAAAATAAAATGCTATAAATGCGGCAATGAATATGGAATGGACATGATGCGAATGGACCCGAATGGAAAGAATCTTGTCTGCAGGAGTTGTCTTGAAAGAAAAACCGTTCAAAAAGAGCAGACTAAAGCAGATGCAACATCACAAAAACAAGAGGCAGTTATGAAAGAATATTTCTGCAAATCTTGCAAGTATAACTTTTCAAGGGCAAAGCACTTAACAATTACAACATGCCCATATTGCGGCTCAGGTTCAATTATGACGAAAGGAAGCACATCCCGCATAATAGCAGATGCCTCAAAAATGAAGGGTGATTGAATTGCGGAGCAATTCCTTGCTTGACTCGCCGATAAATCGCATTGCGAGTTTCGGTCGTGCTCGAAAATCTATGATTTTCGACATTTTGGTCAAGCTTTTTATGAATATAAAAAGGTTGGGTGACTTTTAAATGCAAGATGTAATGGTTCCATGCAAGAAATGCGGCAATAAAGTTCCTGCTTCTTCCTTAAAGCAGGACATTGATGAAAGAATGGTTATTTGCCCCGACTGCATCAAGAATAAGGGAATCCATAAGGAGATAAAGGAAGAGGTCTTCCGCAAGAAGGAAGAAAATAGAATAGTTGAGGAAGAAAAACCAGCAAAAATAGCGCATAAATGCACTTCCTGCGGCTACAAGTTCAAGATAGATATAGAAACAAAAAAGCCAAAAAACTGCCCTTACTGCAACGCAAGGGTTATGAGTTTTTAATCTAAAGAATTTTTTAATTCTGGGAATGCCAGCTCAAAATTTCTTGTTATTTCAACTTGCTGTTCTTCATTTATTGGTAATTTTCCATAAACCCATTTTCCATTTTTTCTTTCATAAACATCTATATACTCTACTACATCACCAGCAAAGTTCACTTTAAATTTTAGAATTCCGGGAGATATTGTGAATAAATAAACTTTACGCTCAAGTTTCCAGTTTCTTTTTAGTATGATAGTGTAAGTGATACCATCAATTAAGCGTTCAAAATCACGTTTTACAGGAACAACTGGGATATTAACTCTTCCAAATGGTGTTGGAAATCTCATAAATAATTAATCCTCTTCCTTCCCCTTAGCCTCACTTTCTCCTTCGCTATAAGAAGGTACAGCCGCCTTGCTTATTATCATGATGTCACCAATTGACTTGACAAGCTGATGAGGCACAATAACACCTTTTGCAGAGCCCAAAACCTTGTTTAAGAATGAGTTCTTTGTTGCTCTTACTCTCCAGCCAAACACCTTATTTTGTGTCAATATTGACTCTTCAACATCGCCAAAGTACTCTCCATTATCTGTAAATACTCTCATATCATAAGTTTCACTTATCTTTTTCATTTTCAGCATTTTTAATCACCTTTACATTATTTAAGTTATAAATCAAAAGATTTTATCTACTGCCAAGTATTTAAATCTTTTGGAAAACCTTATTAAAAACTATTGTTTTCTTATAACCTATGAGATACAAAAATTTGATATTTTTAGGCACATCTCATATAGCGAAGCAAAGCTTAAACGAAGTAAAGAAGTATATAAAAGAGGAAACGCCGGAGATTATAGCTTTGGAGCTTGATAAAAAAAGATTAAATGCCTTAATGAGCAAAACCAAAAGGAAGATAGAGCTGAGAAGCATTATGCACATCGGCTTAAAGGGCTTTCTTTTCTCTGTTTTAGGAGCGTGGGTAGAAAGAAAACTTGGCAAGCTTGTCGGAGTTGCTCCTGGTTCTGAAATGAAACAGGCAATTAAGATTGCAAAAAAAGAGAATATTGAAATCGCTTTAGTGGACCAAGACATAGAAATCACTCTGAAAAAATTTTCAAGCTCAATAACATGGAAAGAAAAAATGAATTTTCTGGCTGACATAATAAAGGCATTGCTCACAAGAAAAAAGGAAATAGAATTTGACTTAACAACAGTTCCTGATAAAAAAATAATCAAAAAATTAACAAGCAAACTAAAAGAGCGCTATCCAAATGTTTACAAAGTTTTGATTGAAGACAGGAACTTTGTAATTGCCAACAATATAACAAGATTGATGAAATCTTTTCCAGATAAAAAAATTCTTGTTATTTTAGGAGCAGGGCACATTGATGATGTTTTGGAATTGATTAAAAGCGATGAAGAGCATGAGATAAGTTATAGTTTTGAAGTTGGATAAAAACAATATCTTTAAATATTTTGTTTTCAAATGGTCGAATATGGCAGAAATTGTTGACTTGACTGACAAAATAAAGAGATACTATAAGTTTACTTCGTATGAGATAAGAGGTTTAATAATATCAATACTTGCAATTGCATTTATAATTTCTTTTAAGGATTGGGGTGCAACGAACTTTGATTTTAGAGTTGGTCTTTACAATTTGTTCAACGCTATTTTGATTGTTGCTCTATCAATTCTTATTCATGATGCTGGCCAAAGATTATGGGGGCTTGCCATTGGCTACAGAGTGGAATTCAGGATGTGGTCGTTTGGCTTATTAGCTGCTTTGGTTATTGCATTCATAAGCAATGGGAATTTATGGCTTATTGTGCCAAGCGGTTTTATGCTGCATCATCTTGCAGGCCATCGCTTAGGATGGTTTAGATATGGCATAAACTACTTTGGCCAGGCAATGGTTGCCTTGGCAGGTCCACTATTTACTTTTATGCTGATTATTTTATTGAAGGCAATTTATGCATTCTCCCCAAATCCATTAATACAAAAGGCAATCATCTTTAATGTGGTGTATGTAATAACCAGCTTATTGCCAATTCCGCCTTTAGATGGAAGCAAAATATATTTTGGCAGCAGGATGCTTTATGCATTTGCACTGCCTGCACTTATTGTTGCAACTATTTTGATGATAGTCAATATTCCAATCTTTTTTGCAATAGTGCTTTCATTTTTAGTTGGAATTGTATTATGGCTTACATATTACATAAGCTTTGAAAGAAGGGCTTGGACCGGACCTAAGTGAATCATTATGTTTGAGTTTTATAAGAATTGGATGGAATTTTTCTTTTTAGTGCTTATGGTAATTGGGTTAATTGTCGCCTTAGTAACACCAAGCGCTGTAATAGGATATATACTTGTCTTTTTATCCGGATTTTTTGCAGGAAGGGTTTTATATGAAAGAAGGAACAATATAATCTTCCCATTTTTCATAATTATTGCGGGATTTGTTATTGGGTATTTAGCGGGAATGAGGTATGGCGAAAGGACGATTGCAGCCATATCATTTGTAATTGGCGCAATAGTGAGCTATAAGTTATACAGTAAAAAAATTTTAAGGGATATAAGGTTTTAGACATGACTTTAGGTGACTTTGATGGCAAATAAGTGTTCTTTTATTTTGATGATTGCCTTAATCTTCTTGGCATTAGCTTGCACTCCGCAGCAGCAATCTGAACAATTTAGTGCTAAAGCTAATGTTCCTGAAGTAAAAGAAAAAGTTGTTGAGAAGATAGTTGTCGAGCAACCTAAAGGAACTCCACAATTGAATATAGTTTCACCAAAAGATGGAGAGCTTATAAAAAGTTCAAAAGTAATTGTTGAACTGAAGGAAGAAAACTTTAATATTGTGCCAATAGGGAGTCCTGTCAAACATGGTGAAGGACATTTCCATGCGTGGTTTGATAGCGAAAAGAAAGTTACAACTAACAAAACAATAGCCTTTGAGAATATTGTTTCAGGCAAACATACAATAGTTGCAGAGCTTGTGAATAGCGACCACTCTTCTTTGAACCCGAAACTGACAAAATTGATAACAATTAATGTTGAGTCTGATTACATGCCGAAAGTTGAACCGCCGCAACAAGGTATAAGCGAGTTTACAGTTGAAGCTGATTACAGGGACTTTTATCCAAACAAAATGCAAGCTAAGATTGGCGACAAAATAAAGATAAATTTCAAATTCAGAGACGATTCAATATACTTTGCTGGGTTGGATGTCAAAGGGCCTTTTGCAGATATAAATTACAAATTAAAAGGAGAGCAGCCAATAACTAGGGAATTCACAATGAAAGATGAAACCAAAATTGTATCATATTGGCCTGCTTCTGGAGTTAAAAAAGCTGATTTGATTGTTGAAATTGAAAAATAGATATTTTTTTAAAATTTCTGGATTTTTAAATTAAATGCAAATAAAAAAAATGATTCAACAAACACGAGAGCGACTTTTAGATTAAAAGCGCAATGAAAGTAAACCGCTTCAACCGCAGTGGCATGTGAGCGAGTTCGCTTCGTTAAAGCGAACGAAGCTCACTCGCATGTCACTCAGTTGACGCTTTAATCAAGTGGGACATAAAGTCCCACGAATTTTTAATGAATCAATGGCGAGGCGTAAATTCATGGCAGAAAATTTACGCCGAGCACAAGAATTTGTGCGAAGCACGGATTGAATTATCAGAGTAAGAATCTAAACTATTTTTCAACAAACTATATAAACCCAAAAAATATCTTGTCCTTATGATCAAAAACTTTGAGCCACGCTTGTACCAACAAACAATTTTTGCCACAGCAGCTGAAAAGAACACATTAGTTGTATTGCCAACAGGAATGGGGAAAACAAATATTTTTTTGATGCTAGCTGCTCAAAGACTTAAACAATATCCAACTTCAAAAGTGCTTTTTATTGGACCTACTAGACCTTTGATTGAGCAGTACCTAAATGTATTCAAAGAGCATTTTGAAATTAATGAAAGTGATATGGCTGTTTTTACTGGCATGATTAGCCCTGAAAAAAGGGCATTGCTTTGGAAAAATGCAAAAATAATATTTTCTACGCCGCAAGGGCTGGAGAATGACATAATAAGCTGTAGAATAAATCTTGAAGAAGTTTGCTTGCTTGGAGTTGATGAAGCTCATCGCGCTGTTGGCGATTATGCTTATGTTTTTGTTGCAAAGCAATTCATGAAGCTTTCAAGGTTTCCAAGAATAATTGCATTGACTGCCTCTCCTGGAAGCGACATGGATAAGATACAAGAGGTTTGTAAGAATTTATTTATTGAGGATATTGAAGTAAGGACAGATGAAGACATTGATGTCAAGCCGTACATACAGGAAATGCAAATAGAGTGGGTCAATGTTGAACTGCCAAGGATTTTTACGGACATACAAAGATTCCTGCTTTTGTTTTTAAGAGAAAGATTTGAGAAATTAAAGAAATGGGGAATTTTGAGAAGAACTGAGCTGAAGTATGTGACAAAATCCGATTTATTGCAGTTGCAGGCTGAACTCAGAAGCAGGATTGCACAAGGCGAAAAAGATTTTGTTGTGTGGAACGCTATTTCCTTGCTTGCAGAGGTTATGAAAATTTATCATGCGCTTGAGTTGCTAGAAACTCAGGGTATTGCAGCTCTGCATAAATACTTCGAAAAGTTAATTGCTGAATCTAGGACTGCAAAGACAAAAGCAATAAAGTCTATTATGAGCGACTATAATTTCAAGTCGGCAATGATTAAAGCTAGGATTTTATACGAAGAAAAAGTAGAGCATCCAAAATTGATAGAACTGCAAAAGATTGTTGAAAATGAGATTAATGCAAATAAAAATATCAAGATTATGGTCTTTAACCAATACAGAGACAATGCACTGGACATTATTGAAAAATTAAATAAAATTTCAAATGTTAAGTCCAAAATTTTTGTTGGGCAGCAGAAGAAGGGTGAAACTGGATTAAGCCAGAAAGAGCAGAAGCAGATGCTTGATGATTTCAGGAACGGATTATTTAATGTTATTGTTGCAACTTCTATTGGTGAAGAGGGCCTTGACATTCCAAAAGTTGACCTTGTTATTTTTTATGAGCCCATACCAAGCGCAATAAGAAGCATACAGAGAAGAGGCAGAACTGGAAGACAAGAAAAGGGCAGAGTAATAATTTTAATGGCTAAAGGAACTCGAGACGAGGCTTATAGATGGGTAGCTCATCACAAAGAAAAAAAGATGTATAGGAATTTGGCTAATATAAGGAAAAAACTTAATCTTTCATTGTATGAGAAAAAAGAAACTCCAATAACAAAATTTATTGAAGAGAAGACGAAGATTTTTGCAGATTACAGGGAAAAGGGCAGCGGCACAATAAAAGAGCTTGCTGAAAATAATGTTATTGTCAATTTGGAAAAATTGGAGTATGCAGATTATGTTGTATCTTCGAGATGCGGCATAGAAATAAAAACAGTTGAGGATTTTGTCAATTCAATTATTGATGGGCGCTTATTGGAGCAGGTTAAGAACTTAAAAAATAATTTTGAAAGGCCGATAATTGTAATTGAAGGAACTCAAGATATTTATGGAGTCAGAAATGTGCATCATAATTCAATACTTGGAATGATGGCTACAATCGCGGTAAGCTATGGAATTCCGATTATACAAACAAGAAATTTTAAGGAAACAAGTGCTCTGCTGCAGATAATTGCAAGGCGCGAGCAAGAAGAGATAGGCAGAGATTTCAGCTTGCATGCCGACAGAAAGCCAGCAACATTAAAAGAGCAGCAGGAATATCTTGTAAGTTCACTGCCAGGAATGGGCTTGGCATTGGCAAAGCCATTATTAAAACATTTTAAGACAATAAAGAATCTTGTTAATGCAACTGAAAAAGAGCTACAGGAAGTTGAGAAAATTGGACCAATAAAAGCGAAGCAGATAAAGGATGTGGTTGAAGGAGAGTATAAGGAGAATTAAGAATATTTATGTCTCATTTTATTCTTTTTGGAATAATTTTTTCAAAATGCTTTAAATATAAGCTATCTTAATTGTCAAGAAATGATAAAAATAAATAAATTGGCAAAAGTTCAGAATTTTTTTATTTTAACTACGTTTAATTCTATGATGTTTATGATGATGTGATTGTAGTTTCATTATTTCTTACTATCTAAAAAATAATTTTGGAGGTAATAAACATGACATATCAATACCCAGGGCATAGTGTTGTTACAGCACAAATTGGCCGACAGGCACATCCCGATGTTTTGGCTAATATTATTGCATCTGACATAGTAGCCCATCACATATAGTAGCCCATCACATAGGAGTAAAGCCAGATTCTAGTAACGATGTAAACGTAACCATAGGAGGCAGGGTAATTTTACTTACAGGTCAAATAAAACCAGAAGGGCTGATCAATTATGAACAACTTAGAGGTATTGTTAACAAATCCATAGAAGAAGTTGGTTATCATAAAGAAGGAATCTACAATCCATTAGATACGACAATAATATTTGATTTCGATGGGCAGTCACAAGACATAGCAGACTCAGTTTATGATGGTAAAGGCGGAGATACAATAGTCAAACATGGTCTTGCAGTGAATGAGACTGATGAACTTCTTCCGCTAGCTCATGTTCTCGCTGTCCGCATAGCCAAAAGACTTGACACCCTATACTTAAATCCAAATTCAATTGGGTTAAGTAGATTAAAGGGTTTAGGTCCTGATGGCAAAGTTAATGTTGGTATTGCTTATGAAAATGGCAGACCAAAATACGCTAAATATGTAGTTGTCGCTGCACAACAAAGAGGCGGAAGTTTTACTAGCTTCTGGAATTATATAAGAAACAAAGTTATTTTACCAGTATTAGATGAGTTGTATGAACCCCGCAGAACAAAAATCACAATAAACGGTTCAAATGGCGTGTTCTATCGTGGCGGCCCAATTGTCGACAGAGGCGTAAAAGGAAAAAAGGAGGCAGATTCGACATATGGCGATTCTGCAAGGCATACGGGAGGCAGTTCGTATGGAAAAGACCCTACAAAAGTAGATTTTCATGCTTTGGTTTCAGCAAGATATATCGCCAAAAGCCTTGTAGCAGATGGATTAGCAGATGTTGTTGAAGTAAAACTTGGGTATGAGATTGGCAGTGATGAACCCCCGCTTGTGCTATCTTTGGATACTTTTGGGACTAGTAAAGTATCATCAGCAGAGCTTGAAAAACTAGTTAGGGACAATTTTCCTCTTGCGCCAAGAGAAGTGATAGAAGAATTAAATCTCAGACAACCATGGCTTTTCAGAGCAACTGGACGAGAGCATTTCTTTGGGAATACAAATTTTCCGTGGGAGCAAGTGAAGAAATTACAATGAAACTCAAAAAATTCAATTTAAATAATTTAACAAAAGGATTAAAACCTTGGACTCCAATAGATATTGCAACAATAAGAGATTTTGTAATTCGAGCTGCAAAATTCGATGGCAAATATCACTGGCACAAGCATGACAATGAAGACGAACTTTTCATAGTTTTTAAAGGTAAAATTAAGATTCAAACAAAAAATAAAGACATAATTCTTGAAGAAGGAGAAGGTATTAAAATTTCAAAGGGTATTGAGCATTGTCCTGTTTCTATAGAGCCTTCAATCGTTCTTATGTTTGAGCCATTAAAATTGAAAAGCAAAGGAAACAAATAAAATTATAGTGGTAAATGTCGGTTTATTTGTTTTTCCAAATCACTATTCACAACATCCCTATTTCTATCAGGAAGATTTGTATCTGAAACGTTAAGTTCAATATACCTCTTGGCAGTATTCCTTAAACCAGTTAGTGATTGGTGCAAAAATCGAGTTACTAATGGATGAACTGCTATTGCAACATCTGCAATATTTATAGATTCTTGAGTAATTGGATTTTGTGCATTGCTTCCAACACCACCATACTCTGAACAATATCCTTGTTGGTGTAGATAGCCCGCTAAATATTTGCTTCTATTAACACCATTCATACATAAACATAAAACTTTCATAGAGTCTAAAATTCATAAATTTTATATAAAGATTCTGATTTTCTATGGAATCTGTCAACAGTTTTTTTAATGTTTATCTTATTCATCTTTCAGAAATCTTTGCACCAATTCTTACCGATAGTTTTAAATACCAATTGATATTTTTATCTATCATATGATAGAAAAATCTACCATTCAAAAGGTTTTAACAATATTTTTTGAGAATCCGTCAAGAGACTTTCATCTTAGAGAGCTTTCTAGAATACTAAAATTATCT